>CALMMQ010000062.1 GCA_937868725.1 uncultured Pleomorphomonas sp. | reverse complement strand
TGCGGGCGGTAATGACGGCTGCGCTCCTCGAGGTGTTTCTCGTTCTGCTGATGGAACTATATTTGGCGCAACAAGCAGCGACAACGATACTTCTGGTAATACAATTTTTGAATTGCAGAAAAATAAAAATGGCTCGTTAGTTTTCAAGACAATATTTAATTTCAGCGAAGCTAAAATGAAATACTACGGATTGAATCCGCGTGTTCCTGTCATTGACAAGGATGGGATCCTTTATGGAGCAACCGCAAGGGGTGGGCTATACGACGGAGGTATAGTTTACACACTAACGCCGTCAACGACTTCTTCGACCGGCTGGGCATTTAAGGCATTGCACCACTTTAACCCCACAAAGGAAGCCGCGAATCCAGGAGGATCCCCTGATCCAGAAGGTTACTACCCCACTAAGGGTGGAATATTGATTGACGCTAAAGGAAACGTATATGGCACAACAGAGCGCATCCCGTCATTCGAAAGCGACAATTTCGGAGAGGTATTTAAGCTTACAAAACCCTCCTCGGCTTCAGGCATATGGGTGAAATCTGTACTTCATCAATTCACAAGGGCAACTGTCACCGACGGATATGGAGCTGCAACGGGGCTTATATTCGACTCGGCAGGGGATATTTTCGGAACGACCGACATCGGCGGTGCGCTGAGTAACTGCGGGATTCCCGGAGACGGATGCGGTGTAATTTTCCGACTGGAGAAGCCTTCGGTGTCTGGTGGAGCGTGGGCCTATTCAGTCATTCATGTTTTTTTGTCTAGCCACAATGCCAGCAGGGATGGTGCGAAACCCGTAGGTTCGCTGGTGCGAAGTTCAACAGGATCAATATACGGCGTTACCACTGTCGGCCGGGAACAAGTAATACCCGATGCTTCTGGCGAGGTATTTAAAATTGACTCTCCAACCAGTGCTATACCAGTTTATGGACCAGCTTCAGACCTTAGGCGTTCCATCGGATATTTGCCGCGCGGCGGGCTAGCACAAGATTCGGTCGGCAATCTATACGGCACAATGTCTTACGGCGGCGCCTACGGAAAGGGGACATTGTACAAACTGACCAAAACAATGGATAGTAACAACATCATCGTTTGGAAGAAGCAGAGACTATACAGCTTCAAAAGCCAACCCATTGGGAATATTGCACTGGGCGATAGCGGGGAAATATATGGAGCAGTAAACGACGTTGCATCCAGCAACTGTGGCGCCATTTACCGCTGGACGCCGTGAGTGGGTAGTAACCTTGTTTTCCTGCCTGTTGATGTCTCAACCGCTCAGTTAAGTTCATCCGTCGGGGCGGAGTGCGCCGACGGCCTCAAATCCAGCCGAGCAGCTTCCACCACAGGAAGTCGATGGGGGCCAGTGCCAGCAGAGTGATCAAGGTCAGCGGCACGGTGATGCGCAGGAGGTGGTCGAGCCGCTCGCCGGAAAGCTGCATGGCCACCACCAGCGGCCCGACCTGATAGGGGAACAGCACCGTCGAGAAGCCCACCACCTCGGTCATCAGCACGGCGTTGAGGCTGAAACCGGAGAGGTGGGCGAGGTCGCCGGCCATGGGCGTCAGCACCGCCGGCACGCTCGGCACCGTCGTCACCATGCCCGAGGCGAACGACATGACGGTGAGCGACAGGAAGTTGACGAAGTCACGGCCCGGGGCGAGCGGCAGCGCCGCTTCGAGGAAGCCGCCGATCAGCCGGCCAAGGCCGGAACCGTCGACGACGGCGCCGAGCGCCAGCGCCCCGGCGACAAACAGCAGCAGGCCGAAGTCGACCGCGCCTTTGAAGGCCTGCGGACCGACGACGCCGATGCGCGGCGCCAGCAGCAATACCGCCGTGCCGATGCCGATCCAGGCCGAGTTGATGCCGTGCAGCTTGTCGCTCATCCACAGCAGCAGCGTCAGCACCAGGATGACGGCGACGCGCAGCTGGGCGCCTCGATCAACCTTGGCCAGAGCCGCCTTCGGCCCTTCGGCGGCAGCCGCCGGCGCGACGGTGGCCGGGAAGAGCTTCAGCACCAGTCCGACGGTGATCGCCGACTTGAGCACGCCGAGCACGGGGAAATGCAGCAGCAGGTATTCGGTGTAGCCGAAGCGGGCGCCATAGATGGTTTCGGCGGCGCCGGCCAGCACCATGTTGGGAATGTTGGAAGGCAGCACGGCAAAGCTCGGCATGTTGCAGCCGATGGCCAGTACAGCGGCGACGCCGATGCGGCCGCGCGATCCCCGACCGAAGCCGCAGCGATCGGCCAGCGCCATGCCGATCGGTACCATGACCACGGCGCGACCGACCGAAGACGGCATCAGGAAGCCAAGCGCCATGGCGGCGGCCATCAGCCCGCCGATGAGGCGGGGATAGCTGCGCGTCAGCGGTGGTCCGATGACGGCGGCGAGGCGATCGCCGAGGCCGGTAAGGCCGATGGCCGAACCGATGACGAAGCCGGAGATGATCAGCCAGACGGCGGCCGAGGAGAAGCCGGAAAACACCGCCGCCGGACTGGCGAGGCCGGCGATCAGCGTCACGGCGAAGAACAGCAGGCTGGCGAAATAGCCCGGCACCAAGGCCGTGCCCCAGAGGCCGAGCGTCAGCAGCACGGCGGCAAACGTGGCGGCCTGCGAACGGGTGAAGGCGGCCGGCGGCCACAGCACCAGCATCACGGCCACTATGGCCACCACGGCGAACACCGCGTGACGCAAACCGAACGACCTCGACACCACGACCTGCCCTCCAGCCTGAAACCCTGTGCCGCGCAGCCTTCGATCCGGCTGGACGGCGACGACGATCTCTAGTCTAGATGACGGTCAGAGCTTTCGTCAGGTCGCCATCATGACAAAGTATGTTTCCGAAACGCCATTGTTCGCCCCGCACGACACGGCCTTCGATCTCGACGCCACCTGGCCGGTGCTGGTCCGCAGCCGCCGGCTGGAAGCGGGACGGGCGGTGCGGCCGCACAGCCATCCGCGCGGACAGCTGGCCAGCGCCGTCAGCGGCGTGCTGAGGGCCATCTCCGGCAGTTCGGTGTGGATCGTCCCCCCAAGCCACGTCGTCTGGGTGCCGGGCGGTGTCGAGCATCAGGTGATCTCCGACACCACCGCCGACGTGCTGCACCTCTTCGTCCACCCTGACCGGGTGGTGCGGCAGCAGGCCGGGCCGCCACGTTGCTGCGTGCTGCAGATGACGCCGGTGCTGCGCGAGATGCTGTTGCGCCTCGCCGACCTCGACGCCCAGGCGGCCGATGTGGCGCGGCGGCGCCGCCTCGGCGAAGTCGTTCTGGATGAGCTCGACGATCTGCCGGAGGCGCCGCTGTCGCTCCCCGGCGGCAGCGATCCGCGCCTCGTCCGCCTGACGCGCCACCTCGGCGACCAACCGGACGACAACCGCAGTCTCGACGAGCTCGCCAACCTGGCCGGCGCCAGCAAACGCACGCTGGAGCGGCTGTTCCGCCAGGAAACCGGCCTGAGCTTCAAGTCGTGGCGCAGCCGGCTACGCCTGCTGACGGCCATCGAGCGTCTCGACGCCGGCGTCAGCACGACGGAGGCGGCGCTGATGGTCGGCTATGCGACGCCAAGCGCCTTCGTCGCCGCCTTTCGGACCGAGTTCGGCCAGCCGCCGCAGCGTTTCCTGCGCGAACGTCGGCGCATGGCCTGAGCCGGCGCCCGCCGGGGCGGACGCCGGTTGACGTGATCAGCGCCGCGCCGCGCGGAAGCTGGCGGCGGCGGCAGCCGGATCGGCGACCAGCATCAGCGCCGAAACGACGGCGACGCCGTCGGCCCCGGCGGCGAGCACCGGGCCGCTGTTGTCGGCCGTCAGCCCACCGATGGCGATGATCGGCAGCCCGGTCATGGCGCGCAGGCCGGCAAGACCGGCCACGCCGAGTGCCGGCGCGGCATCGGCCTTGGAGCCGGTGGGGTAGACCGGGCCGACGCCGAGGTAGTCGGCGGCGGCGAGATCGGCGGCGCGCATCTGGGCGGGATCGCTGATCGACAGGCCGATGGTGGCGTCCGGCCCCATCAGGCGCCGCACGTCGGCGGGCGCCATGTCGGACTGGCCGACATGGACGTTGGCGATGCCGGCGGCCAGCGCCACGTCGACGCGATCGTTGATGACCAGCGGCACGCCGAGCGGCGCCAGCGCCGCGTCGAGCGTTCGGGCGAACTCGACGAAGGCCCGCGTGCCGGCCGACTTCTCGCGCAGCTGCACGGCGGTGACGCCGCCGCGGACGGCGGCGAGCACGATATCCTCGAGCGGGCGCTGGCCGGCCATGCCGCGATCGGTCACCAGCATCAGCGCCAGCGCTTGGCGGCTGACGCGGCGGCTCATGCCACCACCCGCAGCGTGCGGGCCACGGTGTCGCCGTCGAGGCGGGCCAGGAGGTCGAGGAAGTTGCTGCGGAAGGTGGCAGGACCACCCGCCGCCGTCGCCGCCGCCAGTTCGCCGGCCACGCCATAGACGGCGGTAGCGGCAACGCCGGCCTCGAACGGATCCTTGACCGCTGCCGCGAAGCCGGCGACCACCGCCGACAGGGCGCAGCCGACCGCCGTGACGCGCGTCATCAGCGCGTCGCCGTTGGCGAGCGCGGCGACCCGCTGGCCGTCGGTGATGACGTCGACGGCGCCGGAGACGATGACCACCGCCCCGGTCGCCCGGGCGAGTGCGATGGCCGGTGCCCGCGCCTCGTCGGACGAGTTGCCGCTGTCGACGCCCTTGCCGGCGGCTGCGGCCCCGGCGACCGCCAGGATCTCGGAAGCATTGCCGCGGATGAGCGTCGGCTTCTCGGCGATGAGGCGGGCCACCGCCTCGTTGCGCAGCGCCGTGGCGCCGGCCCCGACCGGATCGAGCACCCAGGGAATGGAACGCTCGCGCGCCCGCCGCGCGGCCTTGACCATGGCGTCGATCCAGCTCGGCGACAGCGTGCCGATGTTGACGACCAGCGCCGAGGAGAAGGAAACGAACTCCTCCACCTCCTCGATGGCGTGCACCATGGCCGGCGAGGCGCCGATGGCCAGGAGCACGTTGGCCGAAATGTCCATGGCCACGTAGTTGGTAATGTTGTGGACCAGCGGCGCCTTGGCCCTGAGGGCGGCAAGGCCGGCCACGGCACCAGCCCGGACGGCAGCCTCGGTCGGCGCCGCGATAGTCGTGTCTGCAGTTGTCATGATTGCTCGTCTCCCTTCGCCGGTTTCCGGCCAGGTTCCATGGGTTTTATCTCAGCCCGTCACCATGACCGGCACCCCAGGAGCGGCGGCGACCTTAGGGCACGCCCTCGCCAGCCGCAAGCCCGCGACGCCGCCGACCGGCAAATTGTCGCGCCTTGACAGCAGGCAAGCCGGCAACCCGACCTCAGCCAAATGAATTTGTGCCAGCGCAAACAATCTTTGATCTAGATCATGTATTCTCCCGGGCAGGATCGGCATCTAGGGTGGGGATAGCGGGCTATTTCCATCCCTCATGGATGATCTGCATCAATCTGTTAGGCAACCGCGACGCTGTCCGTGCACCGTCGCAAGGAGTTGAATTCGATGAAATCCGTTCTCGCCGGGCTTGCTCTTGTCATTGGCCTCGCCGCCGCCGCGCCGGCTCTGGCCGCCGATTTCGAGGTCAAGATGCTCAACAAGGGCGTCAAGGGCGCCATGGTGTTCGAGCCTGATTTCCTCAAGGTCGCCCCCGGCGACACCGTGACTTTCAAGGCCACCAACCCCGGCCACAACGTCGAGACCGTCGACGGCATGCTGCCGGCCGGCGTGCAGCCGATGGACGGCGGCCTCGGCAAGGACATGACGGTGACGTTCACCCAGGAAGGCGTCTACGGCTTCAAGTGCAAGCCGCACTACATCATGGGCATGGTGGCGCTGATCGTCGTCGGCAATCCGGCCGGCAACCTCGATGCCGCCAAGGCGGTGAAGCACCCGGGCAAGGCTGGCAAGACCTTCGAGGAGCTGTTCGGCGGCCTCTGAGGCCTTGCGAACCCCCTTTTCGGATCAAGGCAAGGGGCGCGGCGCGGTTTGCAGGCGCCCCTTGTGAGTCTGGCGGGCGTCGTCGGCCAGCGAGCGGAAGCGCTGATCGTAGGGGTCGAGCGGGTCGACCCAGCCCTGCGATACCATCCAGTCGGCGAGACTTTCGTCGGCGGCATAACAGTCGGCGGTGATCGCCGTGTCGCCCTCCTCGCGCACCTCGACGCAGCCGACCAGACGCGGACCGATGATGCGCGCCAGCTCGGCGCGGGCACGGGCGCCGCATTTCCAGCGCGTGCCGGCGTCGTCGCTGCACACGGCATCGAACGGCAACGTGCCAACGCCGGCCAGCCCGACGATCACCGGCTTGTTGTCGCGGACGACGCGGAAGTGACTGGCGTCGAGCACGGTGACGCGACGGAACACCACATCGAACTGCGGCGGCGGGGCCCGTCCCACCTTAGGCGTGCCGGCCAGGAGCGGATCGTTGACGGCGGCGCCGGTGCGCACGCCGGGCGGCGGCGTATTGCCGATGTCGACGACGACACGGGAGCCGTGCGGCTTGGCGGCCGGCGCGGCGGCGGCAACGGGCGCGGCCGGACGGCCGAAATCGGTGATGCTCGGCGGCCGGCTCTTGCCGGCCGGCACCAGCGTGGCGTTGCCGACGATAAGCGCGCCGGCGGTGGCCAGCAGTCCCAGAAGCAGCGGCATCAGCCAGCGCGTGAAAAATCCGCCTTTGCGTCGTGCCGCCATCGTCCCATCCGTCCGGATACCGAGCCCGTCGTGACAGCCAAAACGGCCATGCCCGTGCAAGTTCGGTGATTCCGCCGCCTTGTGCAAGGCCGATGGGGTGGCGCTCGGGCGCTCGTTGGTCTATGGCAGGGCCCGACAGCGCCGGGCCGGCCGCAGCTTCCGGCGCAACTGGCGGAGGCTTCGCCCATGGATCGCTACGTCTACAAGATTGCTCCCGCCGAGCTGTGGCGGCAGGCGGAGGCGGCGGGGGTGTTCGCCGGCGCGCCGATCGATTTCAAAGACGGCTACATCCACCTGTCGTCGGCGGCGCAGCTCGCCGAAACGGCGCGGCTCTATTTCGCCGACGAGCCGGCGCCGGTACTGATCGCCGTCGATGCCGCCGCCTGCGGACCGGCGCTCAAGTGGGAGCTGTCGCGCGGCGGCCAGCCCTTCCCTCACCTCTACGCGCCGCTGGCGCTTGCCCTTGTCGCCTGGACCGCGCCGCTCGGCCGCGACGGCACGGGCGCCTTCGTCCTTCCCGACCTGGAGACCGGATCATGAGCCTTGCCGAACTCATCGGCGCCACCAGCGCCTTCATGCTGCGGCAGTTCGACCCCGAACTCGCCCACACCTTCGCGGTGCTGGCCATGCGCCTCAAGCTGGCGCCGGCCATGCCGACGCCCGTCGACAAGCGCCTCGAAGTGCCGTTCTTCGACCGGCTGGCGCCCAACCCGGTCGGGCTCGCCGCCGGCTTCGACAAGGACGCCGAGATCGCCGACCAGCTGCTCGGCCAGGGCTTCGGTCACGTCGAGGTCGGCACGCTGACCCCGCGCGCCCAGCCGGGCAACCCCAAGCCGCGCATCTTCCGTCTGCCCGAGACGCAGGCGGTGATCAACCGCTGCGGCTTCAACGGCAAGGGCCACGCCCCCGCCCTCCGCCACCTCGCCCGGCGGGCCGGACGGCCGGGCATCGTCGGCGTCAACGTCGGCGCCAACAAGGACTCGGTCGACCGTATCGCCGACTACGTCTCCGGCATCACGGCCTTCGCCCCCTACGCCGACTATTTCACCGCCAACATCTCCTCGCCCAACACGCCGGGCCTGCGCGATCTGCAGGCCCGCGCCGCCCTCGACGAGCTTGCCGCCCGCCTCATCGAGGCGCGGGACGAGGCGGCGCGCCGCGTGGGCCGACGCGTGCCGCTGCTGATCAAGATCGCGCCTGACGTCGACGAGGCGGCGCTCGACGACATCGCCACCGTGGTGTCGGCGCGGCAGCCGGACGGCCTCGTCATCTCCAACACGACGCTGTCGCGCGTCGGCATCGCTGGCCGCCATGCCGGCGAAGCCGGTGGCCTGTCGGGCGCGCCGCTGTTCGATCGGTCGACCATCGTCATGGCCAAGATGCGAGCCCGCCTCGGCCGGTCGCCGTTCATCATCGGCGTCGGTGGCGTCTCGACCGGCGACGATCTCTATGAAAAGCTGGCCGCCGGTGCCGATCTCGTCCAGATCTACACGCGCTTCATCTATGGCGGCGGCAACGCCGTGGTGACCATGCTGCGCCAGTTGCTGGCCCGGCTGGAGCGGGAAGGCGTCGCCTCGGTGCGCGACATCACGGCGAGCCGCACCGACGACTGGGCGGCCAAGCCGATCCCGGCCTGAGCGATCAGGCCCGCCGGCTGAGGATGGCCCGCATGATGGCGGCTGGGGCGATGGTGCCGACGAGCGTCGCGCCCTCGGCCACCAGCACCGTGAGGCCGGTGGCGACCGCGGCGGCCATGACCTCGCGTACCGGGCAATCGGGCGCCACCACCGCCGGCACGCCGGCGGCGGCCTCCGGCCAGCGCCGCGCCCCGGCCGGCACCGCACCCGTCGCCGTCTCCATCATGTCGGCGGCGCGCAGCACGTTGAGCGGGTTCATGTGGGCGACGAAGTCGGCGACGTAGGAAGTCGCCGGCGTCAACATGATCTCCTGCGGCGTACCGACCTGAACGACGCGGCCGGCCGCCATCAGCACGATGCGGTCGCCGATCTTCATCGCCTCGTCGAGGTCGTGACTGACGAACAGGATGGTGCGGCCGAGCCGGGCCTTGAACTCCAGCAGTTCGTCCTGCAGCTTGTCGCGGATCAGCGGATCGAGGGCCGAGAACGGCTCGTCCATCAGCAGGATCGGCGCTTCGGTGGCAAAGGCGCGGGCCAGACCGACGCGCTGCTGCATGCCGCCCGACAGTTCCTGTACCTTGCGGTCGGCCCAATCGGACAGGTGCACGAGTTCGAGCTCGCGGGCGACGCGGCGACCGATCTCGGCCTTGTCAAGGCCGGCGAGTTCGAGGCCGAGGGCGACGTTGTCGGCCACCGTCCGCCAGGGCAGCAGGCCGAACTGCTGGAACACCATGGCCACAGCCGTGCGGCGCAGCCGGCGCAGCGTCGCGCGGTCGCAACTGGTGACGTCGATCTCGCCATCGCCGGCCCGGACGTGGACCCGGCCGCGGCTGACGCGCGACAGGCCATTGACGGCCCGGATCAGCGTCGACTTGCCGGAGCCGGACAGGCCCATCAGCACCACCGTCTCGCCTTCGGCGACGCTGAAGCTGGCGCCGGCGACGCCGACGGTCAGTCCGGTGGCGGCGGCGATCTCATCGATGGGCCGGCCGGCGTCGAGCAAGGGAAAGGCCGCCTCGGGCTTCTTGCCGAAGACGATGTCGACGTTCTCGAAACGCACGGCGGTTGCCGCGCCCGCAGAGGCCATGGCTGGCGATCCCTTACAAATCCGACGCCGTGACGGCGGCAGCGGCGCAGCGATGCCATGGCCCGAGCGAAAAGAGAAGAGCCGAAGACGTCATCCGTGACGTTCTGAACGACCGCCGACGCGGCACATGCGGTCGAGCATGATGGCGATCAGCACGATGGCCAGGCCGGCGGTAAAGCCCATGCCGATGTTGACGGAGTTGAGCGCCCGCACCACCGGCACGCCGAGGCCGTTGGCGCCGACCAGCGCCGAAATCACCACCATCGACAGCGACAGCATGATGGTCTGGGTGAGGCCGGCGAGGATCTGCGGCATGGCGTGCGGCAGCTCGACCTTGATGAGGCGCTGTGTCGGCGTGGCGCCAAAGGCGTCGGCCGCCTCGATGAGGGCGCGCGGCGTCGAAGCGACGCCAAGGTGGGTGAGGCGGATGGAGGCGGGCAGCGCGAAGATCACCGTCGAGATCAGGCCGGGCACCATGCCGAGGCCGAACAGCACCAGCGCCGGGATCAGATAGACGAAGGTGGGAATGGTCTGCATCATGTCGAGCACCGGGCGCAGCACCGACATCAGCCAGGGCCGGCGGGCGGCGGCGATGCCGAGCGGCACGCCGAGCCCCATGCACAGCACCGAGGAAGCGACGACCAATGCCAGCGTCTGCGTCGTTTCCTTCCAATAGCCCTGGTTGACGATGAAGGTCAGTCCGGCGACGACGAAGGCCGACAGCAGCCACGAGCGCTTGAGGACGTAGGCGATGGCGGCGATGATCAGGATGGTGACGAGCGGCGGCGGCGTCTGGATCAGCGCCAGCATGGCATTGAGGATGGCACCGAGCCCTTTGGAGAACGCTTCGAAGGCGCCGCCGGCATTGCCGACCAGCCAATCGACGCCGGTCTTGGCCCAGGGGCCGACCGGCAGCTTGTAGGCCGTCAGGACATCCATGGCATTCTCCCCTTCCCGCGCGGATCGGCTCAGAGGCCGAGCTTGGCCTTGACGGCGGCGAGGCCATCGGCGCCGGCGATGGTGGTGACGCCGTCGAGCCAGGGCGCCAGCACGTCCGGATGCGCCTTGAGCCAGGCGGCGGCGGCCACCTTGGGCTCCTCGCCGTCGGACAGGATGCGATCCATCAGCTGGTTTTCCATGTCGAGGCCGAACTTGAGGTTGGCGATGAAGCGGCCGGCGTTGGGGCAGGCGGCGACGAAGTCCTTGCGCACGTTGGTGTAAACGGTGGCGCCGCCGTAGTTGGGCCCGAACACGGCGTCGCCACCCGAGAGGTAGGCGATATCGTAGCGGGTGTTCATCGGGTGCGGCGCCCAGCCCAGGAACACCACCGGTCGGGTTTCCTTGATGGCCCGCGCCACTTCGGCCAGCATGCCCTGCTCGGAGCTTTCGACCAGTTCGAAGCCGTCGAGACCGAACTTCTTGGCGTCGATCATGCCGAGGATGAGACGGTTGCCGTCGTTGCCAGCCTCAATGCCGTAGATCTTGCCGTCGAGCTGATCCTTGAACTTGGCGATGTCGTCGAACGACTTCAGACCGGCGTCGAATGTGTACTTGGGAACCGCCAGCGTATACTTGGCGCCTTCGAGATTGGCCCCCAGCACCTTGACCGATCCGTTGTCGCGGTAGGCGGCGAGATCGGCCTCCATGGTCGGCATCCAGTTGCCGAGGAAGACGTCGATGTCGCCGTTGGCCAGCGAGGCGAAGGTGACCGGCACGGCCAGCAGCTGCACGTCGGCGCCGTAGCCCAGGGCTTCGAGCACCACCGAGGCCGTCGCCGTGGTAGCGGCGATGTCGGTCCAGCCAACGTCGGCGAACCGCACCGTCTGACAGGCCTTGCCATCGGCGGCGTTGGCGGCGCCGGCCATGAGCATGGTGAAGCAGAGAACGGAGGCCAGTCTTGACATCAGCAGCAACCTTCTGGTTCGGCCCGGCGGCGGGCCACGGGGGGCAGTTTGCAACAAGCGCGCCGCAAGTGGCGCCATTGGCGGCAGAGCATACGCATTTCCGATGCGGCGCCAATGATTTTTTGCGCCTTTACGCTGAAAATCGCGCCATCTAGGCCGGAATACCCGCCAATCGGCCGGATCTCCGGGAGCATTACTGCACGTCGACCTCCTGAATACGCGGGATTCCCCTCATTTGTCGGTTATTGATTGATCAGTCAATTAAAGCTAATGCTTGGGCGAAGACCGCTTCCCCGGCGTTCCCAGGAGACTTTTTCGATGCCCAAGCTCGGTATGGAACCGCTGCGCCGCCGCCAGCTCATCGAAGCCACCATCGAAGCCATCCACGATCGCGGCATGAACGGCGTCACCATGGGGGACATCGCCCGCCGCGCCGACGTATCGCCGGCACTGGCCCATCACTATTTCGGCTCCAAGGACGAGTTGCTCAACGCCACGCTGCGTCATCTGCTGGCGGAGTTCGCGCTGGAAATCCGCCATCGCCTGCGCGGCACGCCGGCCCCGCGCGACCGCATCAAGGCGGTGATCGACGGCTCGTTCGGGGCCGAGCAGTTCCGGCCAGCGGTGATTTCGGCCTGGCTCGCCTTCTACATGCAGTCGCTGCACGACGCGGCGGCGGCACGGCTGCTGTCGATCTATCTCAAGCGGCTTGAGACCAACCTGCGTCACGACCTCAAGGCCTTGATGCCGGCCCAGGAGGCGGCGACGGCGGCGCGCGGCATCGCCGCCATGATCGACGGACTGTGGCTCAGGGCGGCGCTGCCGACGCTGCACTCCAGTCCCGAGGCGGCCATCGCCCTCGTCGACGACTATCTCGCCGGCGTCATCGCCCGCCACGGCCGTTGACGGCCGTTCGCGCCTGCGACTAAAGTCGCAATGGTTTGGAGCCGCCGCTCCTGACGCGGGAGCCGTCCATGCCGTTCAAGCACGTCGCCCTGATCATCGCCGTCATGGCGATCTGGGGATTCAACTTCGTCGTCATCCGCGTCGGTCTCGGCAGCATGCCGCCGCTGCTGCTCGGCGCCCTGCGCTTCTCCGTGGCGGCGCTGCCGGTGGTGTTCGTCAAGCGGCCCGACGTGCCGCTGCCGAAAATGCTGCTGATCGGTTCGACGCTGTTCCTCGGCCAGTTCGCCTTTCTCTTTCCGGCCATGAAGGTGGGCATGCCGGCCGGGCTGGCGTCGGTGACGCTGCAAAGCCAGGCCTTCATGACCATCGCCATTGCCGCCGCACTTCTGGGCGAGCGGCCGCGACCGCGCCAACTGGTGGGCGCGGCCATCACGGCAGCCGGACTCGGACTGATCATGCTGACCATCGGCGGCGAGTTCACCTGGCTCGGTCTGGCGCTGACGCTGGCGGCGGCATTGTCGTGGGCATCGGGCAACGTCGCCATGCGCACCGCCGGTCAGGTCGACATGCTGGCCATGGTCATCTGGCTGAGCCTGATCCCGCCGCTGCCGCTGTTCGCGCTGTCGTACGGCATCGAGGGCTGGCCGGCGATCTCGGCCGCCCTCACCGGCATGAGCTGGCTCGGCGCCGGTTCCATCCTCTATCTTGCCGTACTGGCGACGCTGTTCGGCTACGGCATCTGGAGCTGGTTGCTCAAGCACCACCCGGCCTCGACGGTCGCCCCGTTCTCGCTGCTGGTGCCGCTGTTCGGCACGCTGTCGGCGCATCTGGTACTGGGCGAGACCTTCGAGCCGCTGCGTGTCGCCGGCATGGCGCTGATCCTCATGGGACTGGCGGCCATCGCCCTGCCCTGGCCGGCCCGCCGGCCGCTTCAGGCGAAGTAGCTGTCGAGGAAGCGGCGGTAGATGGCCTTGAGGCGGACGAGATCGCCGAGCGACACGCACTCATCGATCTTGTGCATAGTCTGGCCGACCGGACCGAACTCGATCACGGGGCAATAGCTCTTGATAAAGCGGGCATCGGAAGTGCCGCCGGTAGTGGAGAGCTCCGGCACGAGGCCGGTTTCCGCGGCGATGGCGGCGCTGAGCGTACCGATCAGTTCGTCCGAGCGCGTCAGGAAGGAGACGGCATTGGTCGGCTCGAACTCCAGCGTATAGGCAAGCGGGGCGTTGCGGCCGGCGCGCAGCGGGTTGTCGCCCATGGCGCGGGCAAGGCGGCCGGCGATCTCGGCTTCCAGCGCTTCGACCGTCCACTCGTCGTTGAAGCGGACGTTGAAGACAAGGCGCGTTTCGGCCGGGATGACGTTGGAGGCGAGGTTGTCGGTATCGACCGAGATCACCTCGAGATTGGACGGCTGGAAACGGTCGTTGCCGCCATCGAGCGGCGGATCCATCAGCGCGGCGATGACGGCCGGCAGCAGGCGGATGGGGTTGTCGGCGCGGGCGGGATAGGCGACGTGGCCCTGCGTGCCCTTGAGGCGCACTTCGCCGGACAGCGAGCCGCGCCGTCCGACCTTGATCATGTCGCCGAGTTGCAGCGAACTCGAGGGCTCGCCGACGACGGCGGCCGAGAACCGCTCGCCGCGCCGGGCGGCCCAGTCGAGCAGCTTGACGGTGCCGTTGATCGACGGCCCCTCCTCGTCGCCGGTGATCAGGAAGGAGATGCGGCCCCCGAAGTCGGCGCCGCGCTCGGCAACGAAGTCCAGCGCCGCCGCGGCAAAGGCCGCCACGCCGCCCTTCATGTCGACGGCGCCGCGGCCGTACATCAGGTCGCCGACCACCTCGCCGGCGAACGGAGCGTGCGTCCACAGCGTTTCCGCCCCGGTCGGCACCACGTCGACGTGGCCGGCGAAGCAGAAGTGCCTGTCGCCGCTGCCGATGGCAGCGAACAGGTTCTCGACGTCGGGCGTACCGGGCTCGGTGAACGTCGGCCGGTCGACGGCAAAGCCGGCCGGCGTCAGCTGCGCTTCGAGCACATCAAGGGCGCCGCCGACGCTGGGCGTCACCGAAGGCGCCCGCAGCAGGGCGCCGAGGAGGCTGGCGGGATCGTGCGGCGCGGTCATGATGGCAAACCTCAGTCGCGCAGGAGTTCGTTGATCGACGTCTTGGAGCGCGTCTTGGCGTCAACCTTCTTGACGATGACGGCGCAATAGGTCGACGGGCCCCAGGTCTGGCCGGGCAACGGCTTGCCGGGGATCGAGCCGGAGACGACCACCGAATAGGGCGGCACCTTGCCCATGTGGATCTCGCCGGTCTCGCGGTCGATGACCTTGGTCGACTTGCCGATGAACACGCCCATGGAGATCACCGAGCCCTCGCCGACGACCACGCCTTCCACCACTTCCGAGCGGGCGCCGATGAAGCAGTTGTCCTCGATGATGGTCGGACCGGCCTGCATCGGCTCAAGCACGCCGCCGATGCCGACGCCGCCGCTGAGGTGCACATTCTTGCCGATCTGGGCGCAGGAGCCGACGGTGACCCAGGTGTCGACCATGGTGGCGCTGTCGACGTAGGCGCCGACGTTGACGAACGACGGCATCAGGATGGCGTTGGGGGCGATGAAAGCCGAGCGGCGGACGATGGCGCCCGGCACCGAGCGGAAGCCGGCGGCCTCGTAGGCGGCGGCATCCATGCCGGCGAACTTGGACGGCACCTTGTCCCACCACGACGCGCCACCGGGGGCGCCGGCGATCATCTCGTTGGGCGTCAGGCGGAAGGACAGCAGCACCGCCTTCTTGAGCCACTGATTGACGATCCACTCGCCGTCGATCTTCTCGGCGACGCGCACCTTGCCGCTGTCGAGCAGACCGAGCGCCGCCTCGACGGCATCGCGGACCGCGCCCTTGGTATCGAAACCGATGGCGGTCCGATCCTCCCAGGCGGCATCAAGCGTCTTGACGAGATCGGGATAGGCAGCGGCGGCAGCGGTCATGGCAAATCTCCGGGGCAGGCACGAAACTCGCCCCGTGCTTTAGAGGCTTCGGCCGGTGAGCGCAAGAACGCCGGCCCGGCCCATCCCCGGATTGGCGGCGAATTGCCGCCGTTGCCGTCAGCGCGGCGCCTTGCGGTCCTTCTTCGGCGGCTTGGCGCGGGCCGGCTTGTCGCCATGCGGCGGCCGCGGCATGGGGGCGCGCGCCTTGGGGCCGTCGTGTTCGCCACGGAACTTGCCCTTCTTGGGCCGCGCCGGCTCAGGCGCCAGCGTCGGCGGACCGTCGGCCCGGCTGATGGCGACGTTCTCGTCGTTGCCCGTGGCGGCCAAGCGCTCGACGGTCGGAATGCCGCCCGGCGCCACTTCGACGTAGCTCTCGCCGTCGCCGACGCGGATGGCGCCGAAATCGCGGCCCTTGAGGCCGGTCTGGCGGCACATGAAGGCCAGGAGGCGCTTCACTTCGGCGCCGTTGCGACGGCCGACCGACAGGCGGTACCAGGCCGAGCCGGTGAAATCGACCTCGACGCGCACCTTGGCGCGCGGCGCCGCGTCGGTCCAGCCGGGTTTGCGGTCGACGGGATCGCCGATCTCTTCCGGCGCCGGCAGGCGGGCGCGGGCGAGGCGGATGAAGGCGGCGGCGAGCTCCACCGGCGAGCGGTCGGCGGCGAGGCGCTCGGCGAACTCGCGCTCGTCCTCGGCCATCTCCTCGGAGAGCAGCGGATCGGCGAGCAGGCGCTCCTCGTCGAGACGGCGGACGTCGGCCGACGAGGGCGCCGCTTCGGAGAACAGTTCGAGGCCGGCGCCGGCCAGGAGGCTTTCGGCGCGGCGGCGACGGTTGGAGGGCACCAACAGCACCGACACGCCCTTGCGGCCAGCCCGGCCGGTGCGGCCGGAGCGGTGCAGCAGCACTTCGCTGTCGTGCGGCAGGTCGGCATGGATGACGAGGCCGAGGTCGGGGACGTCGAGGCCGCGCGCCGCCACGTCGGTGGCAACGCAGACGCGGGCGCGGCCGTCGCGCAGCGCCGACAGCGCCGTGCTGCGCTCGTTCTGGGTCATCTCGCCGGACAGCGCCACCACCGAGAAACCACGCTCGACCAGCGCCCCCTGCAGGCGCTTGACGCCTTCGCGGGTGCCGCAGAAGACGATGGCCGTCGGCGGATCGTAGAAGCGCAGCAGGTTGACCACCGCCTTCTCGATTTCGTGCGGGAAGACGCGCACCGCCCGGTGGTCGATGTCGGCGTGGGACTGGCCTTCCTCGGCAACGTCGACGCGCACGGCATCGCGCCGCATGAACTTGCCGGCCAGGCGGACGATCTCCTCGGGCAGCGTCGCCGAGAACAGCAGCGTCTGGCGGCTTTCGGGGGCCGCCGACAACAGCTTCTCGAGGTCGTCGCGGAAGCCGAGGTCGAGCATCTCGTCGGCTTCGTCGAGCACGACGGCGGCGATTTCGCCGAGATCGAGGTTGCCGCGATCGAGATGGTCGCACAGGCGGCCGGGCGTGCCGACGACGATGTGGGCGCCGTAGGACAGCTGGCGCTGCTCGCGGCGCGGGTCCATGCCGCCGACGCAGGCGACCAGCCGCGCGCCGGTGGCGGCATAGAGCCAGGAGAGTTCGCCGTGCACCTGCAGTGCCAGTTCGCGGGTCGGCGCCACCACCAGGGCGACCGGTCGGCCGGCGGGACCGAAGGTTTCGGCGAGGCCGAGCAGGCGGGCGGCCAGCGCCAGGCCGAAGGCGACGGTCTTGCCCGAGCCGGTGCGGGCCGAAACCAGCATGTCGGCGCCGGCAAGGCTTTCGTCCGCCACGGCGGACTGAACGGGAGTGGCTTCCGCGTAGCCACGGGCGGCAAGCGCCCGCGACAGCGCGGGGTGGGCGGCGGCAAAGGACATGGGCATCCTGGAATTGGCGGACTGCCGGCAATTGGCCTGGCATCCTGGAATGATCAGTGTTGTGTCATACAGGTCAATCGTCGATGCGGCCAGCCCCCTGCCGCGCATGGCTCGTCAGCCGCCGGCGAGCGCCAAAAGCGCTTTCCGGCCTGACCATTCAGTCAGGTCGACAAGAAATCGCTCCAGATTCAATAAGCTGAGCCACCAGATCGAGGAAGCCGGCGAGATCGTCGGCGACGTATTGCACGTGCGGCGCCGCCCCGCCCTCGCTGTCGGTGGCGTCGCGAAAGTCGCGGGCGCCGTCCTTCGGCACGATCAGCACCGTGCGCATGCCAAGGGCGTGCGGCACGGCGAGGTTGCGCGACAGATCCTCGAACATGGCAGCGCGGCTGGCGACGATGCCGGTGCGGGCGAAGAAGGCGGCGTAGGCGTCCGGATGCGGCTTCGGCACCATGGCGGCGTCGACGACATCGAAGATGGCGGTGAAACGGTCGGCGATGCCGAGGGCGTCGAGGGTGCGCTCGGCGTGGCGGGTGGAGCCGTTGGTGAAGACATACTTCGGCCCCGGCAGGCGATCGAGCGCCAGTCCGAGGCGGGGATCGGCGGCCACCACCGAATGGTCGATGTCGTGAACGTAGGCGAGGAAGTCGGCGGCGTCGACCTGATGCAGGTCCATGAGGCCGCGCAAGGTGGTGCCGAAGCGGCGGTAGTAGTCCTTCTGGACGCTGCTGGCCTCGGCTTCGGCAATGCCGAGCACGCCGGCGACATAGGCCCGGATGCGCACGTCGATCTGGGCGAACAGGTCGGTTTCAGCCGGATAGAGCGTGTTGTCGAGGTCGAACACCCAGGCGTCGACGTCGGAGAAGCCGACGGCGACCGGGTGCTCGGCCTTGATGAGGCGCGGCCGCGTGACCGTCAACGGCGGATCAGCGTGCCGGCGCCGGCCTCGGTGAAGATCTCGAGGAGGACGGCGTGCGGCGTCTTGCCGTTGACGATGACCGCGCCTTCGACCCCGCGCCGCAGCGCGTCGAAGCAGGTCTCGACCTTGGGGATCATGCCGCCGGAGATGGTGCCGTCGTCGATCAGCGCCTTGGCCTCGGCGCGCGTCAGCTCGACGATGCGCTGGCCGTTGCGGTCAAGCACGCCGGGCACGTCGGTGAGGAACAGCAGGCGCGTGGCGTGCAGGGCACCGGCGATGGCGCCGGCAAAGGTGTCGGCGTTGATGTTGTAGGTCTCGCCGTCGACGCCCGGCGCCACCGGCGCCACCACGGGGATGAGGTCCTCGCGGGCGACCATGTCGAGCACCGCCGGGTTGACGTGCTTGGGCTCGCCGACGAGACCGAGGTCGAGCACCTTCTCGATCTGGCTGTCGGGATCGCGGTAGGTGCGCGTGACGCGCTCGGCGGTGACGAGGTCGCCGTCCTTGCCGCAGAGGCCGATGGCGTGGCCACCCTCGGCGTTGATGGCCGAGACGATGTTCTTGTTGATCGAGCCGGCCAGCACCATCTCGACCACCTCGACGGTGGCGCGATCGGTGACGCGCAGGCCGTTCTTGAACTCGCTCTTGATGCCGAGCTTCTCCAGCATGGCGCCGATCTGCGGGCCGCCACCGTGGACGACGATGGGCTTCATGCCCGACTGCTTGAGCAGCACGATGTCGCGGGCGAAGGCGCGGGCCAGATCGGGATCGCCCATGGCATGACCGCCGTACTTCACCACGATGGTCTTGTCGTCGTAGCGCTGCATGTAAGGCAGCGCCTCGGAAATGATGCGGGCGCGCGAAAGCATGGCTTCGGCGGATTCGGGAGCGGATGTGGTCATGGCGGCCTCGACGACGGTTCTGTTGCCTCGCCTATAGCCGATCGCCGCCCGTCGCTCAATGACGGCGTCGGCCCGCCCCGGGCAGGGCTGCCGCGCATGGATCGCGCGCCAGCCCGGCAGGCGGTCAGGGCACGAGTTCGGCGATGGCCGCGCGCAGGCTGTCGAGCCCGTCGCCCTTCTCGCTCGAGGTGGCCAGCACGATCGGGTAGGCGGCCGGGCGCCGGAGGATGCGCTGGCTGGTTTCCTCGATCAGCTTGGCCACGCCGGGCGCCTTGAGCTTGTCGGTCTTGGTCAGCACGATCTGGTAGGACACGGCCGCCTTGTCGAGCAGAACCATGACGTCCTCATCGTTCTTCTTGATGCCGTGACGGGCGTCGATCAGCATGTAGACGCGGCGCAGGTTGACGCGGCCACGCAGGTAGTCGCGGATCAGCTCGTTCCAGATGTCGACCTTTTCCTTGGGTGCTTCGGCGTAGCCGTAGCCGGGCATGTCGACGAGATAGAGCCCGACGTCGAGCGCCGGCCGGAACAGGTTGAGTTCCTGCGTCCGCCCCGGCGTGTTGGAGGTGCGGGCAAGACCAGACTGGCCGGTCAACGCGTTGATGAGGCTCGACTTGCCGACGTTGGAGCGGCCGGCGAACGCCACCTCGACGCTGCCGGCGATGGGCGGCAGGTCGGCGACGTCGGTCATGCCGCGCACAAAGGTCCAGGGGCGGGCGAACATCAGCCGCACCGCCTCGCGATCGGCGGCCGGCAGCGCCGGTTCATCGGTCATGACAGTTCCTTCCGGGCTTGGCGCAGCGCCGCCATGTCGGCGCCGGCAATGGCCTGACGGTGGGCGGTGATCGCTGCGATCGGCCAGTTCCACCAGGCGAGACTGAGAAGTTCGGCGACGACATCGGCGGCGAAGCGCTGGCGCACGACACGGGCCGGGTTGCCGACGACGACGGCGTAGGGCGGCACGTCGGCGGCGACGACGGCGCGGGCGCCGATGATGGCGCCGTCGCCGATGCGCACGCCGGGCAGGATGAGCGCTTCGTGGCCGATCCAGACGTCGTTGCCGACGATGGTATCGCCGCGCGATTGCTCTTTGAGCGCTGCCAGCGCAGCGGCGTCCGACCAAGCCCCGCCGAAGATCGGAAAGGGAAAGGTCGAAAAGCCGCCGAGGGCGTGGTTGGCGCCGTTCATGAAGAAGCGGACGCCGGTGGCGATGGCGACGAAGCGGCCGATCACCAGCCGGTCGCCGTAGACGGCCGGGTAGTGGTGCAGCACGTTGCGCTCATAGAAGCGCTCGGGCGCCACCGGATCGTCATAATAGGAATAGTCGCCGATCTCTACGCCCTCGGCCCGGACGACGGACTTGAGGAAGACGACGCGCGCGGCGTGCGGCAGCGGATGGATGGCGGCGGGATCGGGAATGGCGGCTTCGGCGGACATGGCAGAACCTCGGATCGGCGGCCGGACGGACCGCCCCAGCGAAACGGACAAACCGGCCGCGATCGGCCGGTTCGGTGGGTATCGACGGACCGGGACGCAGGCGCCCCGGCGATCACCTGATCATGGACGTAGACTCCGCTGCCGGCGGCGCCGGCGAGAAAGGCCCGCCGACCGGATCGGTCGATCCGCCCCGCGAGCCGAACCACCAGAACGCGAAAGCGCCGATGGAACCGTTGGCTTTGGCAGCCGCGCTCCGGCCGACCTCGGGCCGGGGCGCGAATGCCGGGTTGGCGGCTGCTCAACTTATTGAATCTGGAGCGATTTCTTGTCGACCTGATGATTCCATCAGGTCGGACAGGTCGGAAAGCGCTCTAGGTTTTGGAACCTATCTTGAACGTGGACTTCAGGTTGTCGAACAACTCCACCTTGACGCCGTTCTTCTTCATGATCAGCGACTGCTGCAGGATCGACAGCAGGTTGTTCCACGACCAGTAGATGACGAGACCGGCGGGGAAGGCAGCCATCATGAAGGTGAAGATGACGGGCATCCAGGTGAACAGCATGGCCTGCGTCGGATCGGGCGGCGTCGGGTTGAGCTTCATCTGGAAGAACATCGTCACGCCCATGATCAGCGGCCAGACGCCGAGCATCAGGAAGTGCGGCGGAGTGAACGGCAACAGGCCGAACAGATTGAACAGCGTGGTGGGATCGGCGGCCGACAGATCGTGGATCCAGCCGAAGAACGGCGCGTGCCGCATCTCGATGGTGACGTAGAGCACCTTGTAGAGCGAGAAGAACACCGGAATCTGCACGGCGATCGGCAGACAGCCGGCCATGGGATTGATCTTCTCGCGCTTGTAGAGCTCCATCATCTCCTGCTGCTGCTTCACCTTGTCGTCGGGGAAGCGCGTCTTGATGTCGTTCATCTCCGGCTGAATCTTCTTCATCTTGCTCATCGAAGCGTACGACTTGTTGGCAAGCGGGAAGAACAGGCCCTTGACGATGAGGGTAACCAGCAGGATGGCGATGCCGAAGTTGCCGACCAGCTTGTAGAGCGTGTCGATCAGCCAGAACATCGGCTTGGTGATCCAGTAGAACCAGCCCCAATCGATCATGCGATCGAATTTGCCGATGCCGAGTTCCTTCTCGTAGCTGTCGATGCGCTCGACGGTCTTGGCACCGGCGAAGATGCGCGTCTCGGTCGAGGCGGTGGCGCCGGCGGCGACCGCCAGGCCGTCACGCAGGTAGTTGGCCTGATAGGTGTCGACCGTGCCGGCCAGAGCGTAGGAGAAGCGCGGCTGGAAGGTGCTGTTGCCAAGCGGAATCAGCGCCGTGGCCCAGTACTTGTCGGTGATGCCGAGCCAGCCGGTGGCGACGGCCTCGGGCTTGAGGGCGCCATCCTTCTTGAGGCTGGCGTAGGTTTCCTCGGTGAGACCGGCGTCGCCGAACACGCCGAGCAGGCCTTCGTGCAGCACCCAGGTGGTCGGCGTCTGCGGCGTGCCGTAGCGGCTCAGCAGGCCGTAGGGATAGAGTGTGACCGGGGTGGCGGCGGCGTTGGTCACGGCATCCTTGACCGTGAACATGGTGTGGGCGTCGACGGCGATGGTGCGGGTGAAGGTCAGGCCCTGGCCGTTGTTCCAGGTCAGCGTCACCGGCGTCTGCGGCGTCAGCTTGGCGCCGTCGGGCGCCGTCCACAGCGTCGAGCTGTCGGGCAGCACGGTCGTCTCGCCGGCCGGCGCCTTGAAGCCGAACTCGGCGTAATAGGCGTTCTGCGTGCCGAACGGGTTGAGCAACTGCACCAGCGACGAGGTCGGATCGATGGTCTCGCGGTAGAGCTTCAGCGACAGATCGTCGATGCGGGCACCGGTCAGGCTGATCGAACCGACGAGTTCGGGCGTATCGATGGCCACGCGCGGACTGCCGGCCAGCGCCTGGTCACGACCGACGAAGCTCGACGTCTGCGCGGCGGCAACCGATTCGGCGCCGGGGGCGGCAGCGGTGGCGCCAGGGGCGGTGGCATCGGTGGGCGCGGCGGCGGTTGCCTGCGCCTGAGCAGCCTCCTGGGCAGCGCGCGTCTTCTCCATCTTCGGCCCGGCGATGAAATACTGCCAGCCGATCAGCACCGCGAGCGACAGTGCCATGGCCACGATCAGGTTACGATTTTCACTCATAGACCAGGTTCTTCCTCGCTGGGGCGCCCGCGCGCGCCCTTGGTGGCTTCGGCGCGGCGCTGTCCGCGCTTTTCGCCACAAGCCGATTTTACCGCGCCGACAACATCGGCGAGAAGCTCGTCAAACGGCATGTCGAGGGCCGGACGACGCCCCACCAGCACCAGATCGCGATTGCCTTCGGCCGCCGCGGCGCCGGCGAGCCGGACCGCTTCCTTGAGCCGACGGCGGATGCGATTGCGCACCACCGCGTTGCCGATCTTCTTGGTGACCGTGAAACCGAACCGCGGCCCGTCTTCCACGACCGCCTTGGCGCCGGCATCCCGCCTTGTCGATTGCAGCAAAAAGCCGCGCCGGGGCGTTCGATCACCCCGGGCGACTTTAAGATAGTCCCTACGCTTCTTCAGCCGGTGCATGGGTCGCCTTGCTCCGCAACCCGGCGCGAGCCGGGGCGGCCCGACCCGCGGCCGCTGATTACGCCGAAAGACGCTTGCGCCCCTGGGCCCGGCGACGGGCAATGACCTTGCGACCGCCGGCGGTGGCCATGCGGGCGCGGAAGCCGTGGCGGCGCTTGCGAATGAGCTTGGACGGCTGGTAAGTCCGCTTCATGGATGTCTCGCCCTCACCGGGCGTCCTCGTTCGTCGAGCCTTCCGCCAGCTTGCGACCGCGGATCGCATGGGCAAAGGCAGGGTTGGCAAAAATGAGAGAAGGCACGCTGGCCGCAGGCGCAACACGCCGGGCGGACCGGACGTGCCTTTCCGATCGATGGCGGCTTATACGGGACAGCGGGCACCTCGTCAACGCATCTCGGCGCAACGCCGGCCTTTTCGGCAGAGAATAGCCACCTTGGCGCCATCAATATGGGGAAATCGGCGCGGCGGCGGTTTTTTTCCTCAATTGGGCCGCGATGCCCTTTCAATTTCCATGAAAAGAAACAGATAGAGACAAATCGGATTCGAGGAAGCGTCATGGACCAGACCGGAGGAGTTGACAGCTCCGGATCGCAGCCGGCCGACAGGCACCGGCCCTTCAGCTTGTCGCTCAAGCTGCTCTTTCTGACCATCGGCTTCGTCATGCTGGCCGAGGTGTTCATCTATGTGCCGTCGATCGCCAACTTCGAGCGCTACGACGTCGAGAGCCACCTGCACAGCGCCACGGTGGCGGCGCGGACGCTGATCAGCTACCCGCCCGAGACCATGCTGCCGCAGCGGGTGCAGGACGACATCCTCACCGAAATCGACGCCTACGCCGTCGCCGTGCGCCAGAACGGCATGAAACGGCTCGTGGCAATGGGCGAGATGCCGCCGACGGTGTCGCGCGAGATCGACATCGACAAGCTCGACTACCACAACGCCGTCGCCTCGGCCTTCGACACGCTGATCTATGGCTCCGACCGAACCGTGCGCGCCGTGGCGCCCTACGACGGCGATGGCCAGATCGAGGTGGTCTATTCGGAAGCCGGCCAGCGCGAGCGCCTGCTCAACTATTCCCGCCGTGTGCTGATGACGTCGATCGCCATCTCGACGCTGACGGCGCTGTTCGTCTACTTCTCCATCCGCCAGTTGCTCATCCGGCCGATGGCCCGGCTGGGTATCGCCCTCTACCAGTGGAGCCATGATCCGGAGAACGTCGCCGGCAACATCAAGGTCTCCGGCCGAACGGACGAGATCGGCCGGGCCGAGGTGTCGATGGCCACGGTGCAACAGCGCCTGCAGGACCTGCTCAAGCAGCAGCGGCGCCTGGCCGAACTGGGTCTCGCCGTATCCAAGATCAACCACGATCTCAGAAACCTGCTGGCCTCGGCGCAGCTGATCTCCGACCGGCTGACGATGATTCCCGACCCGACGGTGCAGCGCTTCGCCCCCAAGCTGGTCAGCGCCATCGACCGCGCCATCACCTATTGCCAGTCGGTGCTGGCCTACGGCAAGGCGCAGGAGCCGCCGCCGGCCCGCCGGTTGCTGACCCTGCGCCAGCTGACCAGCGATGTTGCCGAGATGGCCGGGCTCAGCGCCGCCTCGCCGATCGAGTGGGTCAACGCCGTGCCGGAGGCGCTGGAGGTAGACGCCGATTCCGAACAGTTGTCGCGGGTGCTGCTCAATCTGATCCGCAACGCCGTGCAGGCGCTCGATCAGGCCACCGACGCGGCGGTGGTCAAGCGCCTCACCGTATCGGCCGAGCGGCGCGGCGCGGCCGTGCGCATCGTTGTCGCCGATACCGGACCGGGCCTGCCCGAGCGGGCGCGCGAAGCGCTGTTCAAGCCGTTCCAAGGCTCGGTGCGGCGGGGCGGCACCGGCCTTGGCCTTGCCATCGCCGCCGAATTGGTGCGCGCCCACGGCGGCAGCATCCGTGCCCTCGACAACGGCCCCGGGGCCGTCTTCGAGATCGAGATTCCCGACCGGGCGGCCGCCGGCGTCAGCCTTACGGGATAGGAAACGCCGGAGGCGATGGCCAAGCTATTGATTATGCCGTGATTTTCACTTTCGCGGCGAATCCGGTCGGGAAATGCAGAAAAGGGCTTGCATTCCGAAACTCGGTTCGGTAGACACACGCCATCGATCGAGACCGAGCGATACTCCGGTGTCGTCAGTTGCTTGATCGTGGTGCGCGCTCGTAGCTCAGCTGGATAGAGCATCAGACTACGAATCTGAGGGTCGGGCGTTCGAATCGCTCCGAGCGCGCCATTTCTCCCCATCGACAGAAGCAGTTCACCGGTCAGGCCGGCGTTTGTCGTTGTCCGCTGTCGACCGGCACCATCGCCGGCCGCTCCGGAGATGCACCGGGTTCGCCGCCGCGCGGGCCGGATCAGGCCGCCCGGACGGCCTCGGTGAAGTCGGCGATGAGCGCCAGCATCTGACCGATTTCGGTCGAGACCGACGACGTCGTGGCGAAAAACCCTTCGGCGACCGCGGAGGTGCGGGTGGCGTGCTCGGACAGGGCCGCCGTCTCGCCGGCCAGCGCCGAGGCGCTGCCGGTCGCCGCGCGGGCACTGTCGGAAATCGCCGCGGTGACCCGGCCTTGCAGTGACACCTGTTCGAGGGCGGCGCTGGCCGCCGCGGCGATGTCGTCGAGCGAGACGACGATGATCCGCACCTGATCGACTGCCGAGTTGGCCGACGTCTCGATGCTGCCGATGTGAGCGCGGATGTCGTCGGTCAGTTGCCGGGTCTGTCCGGCCAGATTCTTGACCTCGCCAGCCACCACGGCAAAGCCCCGACCGGCCTCGCCAGCCCGCGCCGCCTCGATAGTGGCATTGAGGGCCAGGAGGTTGGTCTGATCGGCAATGGCCTGGATGATGTCGACGACGGCGGCGATGCGGCCGATGGCTTCGGCCAGACCGGTGATGACGCCGCTGGCGGCGCGGGAGCGATCGACGCAGCCGGCGGCGCAGTCTGAGGTGGCGCGCGTCTGCTGCTGCGACTGGGCAACCGAACGGGCGAGCTCGCCGGTCGCGGCGGCGACGGCATCGATGGCCGAGGTCGCCAGACCGCCAGCGGCATCGGCGCTGGCAGCGCGTCGGGCAGCGGCGTCGGCGACGCTCTGGAGTTCGGCGACGTCGCTGCCAAGACGTCCGATCTGCTGCGACACCGCGTCGGCCAGGGCGCCGACCGAGCGATCGAAGGCGGCGATGAGGCCGGCGATCTGGCGAGCCCGCTGCTCGCGGCGCTGATGCTCCCGTTCGGCGGCGGCACGCAGGCGTTCGCGGTCACGGGCGCTGTCGCGGAACACCGTCAGCGCCGCGACCATGGCGCCGATCTCGTCGTCGCCGGCCGGAGGCATGTCGATGTCGAGCTGACCGGCGGCCAGCTGCCGCATGGTGGCGGTCACGCGCCGGATCGGCCGGGCGATGCCAAGCCGCAGCAGGACAGTGACGCCCAACGACAGCGCCAGCAGGCCGGTCACCGTCGCGAGAACGATGGCGATGTTGCTCTGGCGGGCGGCGCGGGCTGCGGCGGCGACCATGCTCACCCGGTCGGCGATGGCTTCCGTGGCGGCGTGCGACTGGCCGAGCGCCTCGGCCTGGTCGGTTTGCAGCGCCTCGGTGGCCGTGACCAGTCGGCCGGCCGCGGCGGCGAAGACGCCGAAGTCGCCCAGCAGCCGGCTATCAGCCCCACCGGGCAAGGCGGCAAGCGTCGGCTTGAGGTCGGCAATGGCCCCGAGCAGCGACGCGCGGTTCTCAGTCGTGGGCTCAAGGCGGTAGACTTGGGTTGAGCGCAGCAGCGCCGACGTCTTGTCGCCGATCTGGCGTGCCGTCTGGCCGGCGGCGATCTGGTTCTCGCGCTTGACCGACCAGCCAGCCAGCCGGTTGCCCAGCTTGTCCGCCTGGCCGCGAACGGCGGTGGCTTCAGTCTCGATGGCCGCAAGGAGGGTCGCGAAACGATGGCTCAGTTCCGGCCAGGCGGCCCGCAACGCCGCGTCGTCGGCGGCCTTGACGGCAGCGGCGAGGGCCGCCGCCGCGTCGGCGTCCGTCTTGAGCGCGGCGGCCAGGCTGTCGTCGCTGTTGCTGGCGGCATTGTCGAGCGAGAGGCGGGCGGCGGCCGACAGATAGGCGCGACCGTCGACCAGGTCCTGATCGCGGCTCTGGCGCAGATAGTCCTCCAGGCTGGCTTGGGCCTTGGCGAGGCGGACCTCGGCGTCGATCAACCCGGTCGCCACGCAGCGACTGTTGTCGAGCCGCTCCTCGATGCCGGCGATTTCATCGTTGGTCGCCTCGACGGCGTGATCACTATCCTGCTGCAGCTGGGCGGCGCTGGCCTGCAAGGCGGAGAGGGCCCTGACAATGTGCTGCCGCTCGGTGGCGATGGCATCCCAGCTGCCGGTCAGCCGGTCGACGGCGGCGTCCATGGCCTGAAGATGCACGGCGGTGCCATCCTGATCGGCAAGACCGACGCGCGAGCGCACATCGGCGATGGCCCGCCGCGCCGCCGCCGCGGCGGCCGGATCGCCGCTGCCGTAGAGCGCCTGAACGGCGACGATGGCGGCGTTCATCTTGTCCATGGCTGTCGCCGAACTCGACAGGGCATCGATCGTCCGGCCGGCGTCATAGAGCCCAAGCAGGCCGGCGCCACCGGCCGAGGCGGCAAGAATGGTCAAGGCAAGAGCGGCGGTCGACAGCTTGGCTGTGATCGTCTTGAGGGAGAACACTCTACGCATCGGCGCCTCTGGATCGGTCTGCGATGTGGTCGGGGCCACCTTGGCCCTCAGGACGCGGCGGCTTGACCGGGGGGTGGCCAGACGCCACCCCAGCGAGACGATAACTAGTAAATGGCAATTAATTTAAAGTAAAAACGAGAACAGTTTCCATTCATGACAATTTCATGACAATCGCCATGATGAAGAATGCAGCGATCATAATTTTCACAGCTAACCTTCATACAGTATATGCCATGCACATACATACGATGACTGCAACGTCCGCGCTGGAGTTGACCACGCCCCCTTGTCGCCACGGCGTCACGCCAAGGGGGCGGGATCTGGCGGAAAGGGTATTACGCCCTGGGGTCGGGGACCACCGATAGCGCCAGCCCTGACGGCCGGGGGCCGCCCGCCCGGTTGGCCTGTTCCTTGCTGCAATCAAACCGGGCTTGCCGCCAAATGCGGCAGCATGCCTGCCAATTGGCTTTGACAGTCACCCCCGCTTTCCGCTTGATGGGGTGACGCCTTGTTTTTCATTTGGCGCTGCGGTGTGAAATTCTAATTTCAGGGAACAACCATGTCCGCCACCACCCAACCCGTTGACGAACTGCTTCCGGTTCCACGTCTCGCCGTCCTCGGTCTGCAGCACGTCCTGGTGATGTATGCCGGCGCCATCGCCGTGCCGCTGATCATCGGCCGCGCCCTCGGCCTCAGCCCCGAGGACGTCGCCTTCCTGATTTCAGCCGACCTGTTCGCCTGTGGCATTGCCACGCTGATCCAGTCGTTCGGCGTCACGCAATGGTTCGGCATCAAGCTCCCGGTGATGATGGGCGTTACCTTCGCGTCCGTCGGTCCGATGCTGGCCATCGCCGGGCCTAACCCCGGCGCCGACGGCGCCCGGCTGATCTTCGGCTCGATCATCGGCGCCGGCATCGTGGCGATGATCATCGCGCCGCTGGTGTCGCGGCTGCTGAAGCTGTTCCCGCCGGTGGTCACCGGCACGGTGATCACGGTGATCGGCGTCAGCCTGATGCGCATCGGCATCAACTGGATCTTCGGCAACCCCGTCGGCCCGACGGCGCCGTCGATCGTGGCGCCCGAGCAGGCGGCCTGGCTGGAAGCGGTCAAGGCGGCGATCGCCGCCGGCACCGCCGTGCCGCCGCTGCCGGCCAAGCTGTCGCTGGCCGCCAGCCTGCCCAACCCGGCCTATGCGCCGCTGTCGGGCATGGCCATCGCCGGTGTGTCGCTGATCGCCATCCTGCTGATCTCGCGCTTCGCCAAGGGCTTCATCGCCAACATTTCGGTGCTGCTTGGCATCATCATCGGCGGCGTGGTGGCGGCGGTGGCCGGCCAGATGTCGTTCGCCAAGGTGGCGGCGGCCTCGTGGTTCGGCATCGTCGAACCGTTCCGCTTCGGCATGCCGACCTTCAACCCGATGATGATCCTCACCATGTCGATCGTCATGATCGTGGTGATGATCGAATCGACCGGCATGTTCCTGGCCCTCGGCGAGATGACAGGCAAGAAGATCGACCGCCAGGCCCTGGCCGCCGGCCTCAGGACCGACGGTCTCGGTACGCTGATCGGCGGCATCTTCAACACCTTCCCCTATACCAGCTTCTCGCAGAACGTCGGCCTTGTCGGTGTCACCGGCATCCGCTCGCGCTTCGTCTGCGTCGCCGGCGGCCTCATCCTGGTGGTGCTCGGTCTGATCCCCAAGCTGGCAGCGCTGGTGGAGGCCCTGCCCGGCTACGTGCTCGGCGGCGCCGGCCTCGTCATGTTCGGCATGGTGGCGGCGACCGGCATCCGCATTCTCGGCAATGTCGACTTCAAGACCAACCGCAACAATGCCTTCATCGTCGCCGTGTCGCTCGGCTTCGGCATGATCCCGCTGGTGGCGCCCAACTTCAAGCAGTGGATGTCGCCGAGCATCTACCCGCTGATCGATTCGGGCATCCTGCTGGCCTCGATCAGCGCCCTGCTGCTCAACCTGTTCTTCAATGGCGTCAACGGCGACGGCATCGAGGACGACGCCGCCAAGTCGGCGAACGCGACGCTCGGCCACTGAGCGTCGCCCGCTCTCTCTGAACCGCCAGAAGGCGTCCGGCCACAGCCGGGCGCCTTTTCTCTTGGACTCAGAGGAAGAACAGCCAGGTGAGGACCAGGAACAGCGGCGTCAGGATGCCGAACGACCAGGCCATGTAGCCGAAGAACGAGGGCATGCGGATGCCGGCGCTCTCGGCGATGGCCTTGACCATGAAGTTGGGAGCGTTGCCGATGTAGGTGTTGGCGCCCATGAACACGGCGCCGGCCGAAATGGCGGCCAGCGTGCCGCCGAGATCGCCCATCAGATGGGCAGCGTCGCCACCGGCCAGATTGAAGAAGACGAGATAGGTCGGGGCATTGTCGAGGAACGACGACAAGAGGCCGGTGGCCCAGAAGTACAGCGCGTCGACCGGCTGACCATCGGGACCGCTGACCGCCGCCACCAGGGGCGCGAACGGGCCGTGTTCGGCGGCCTTCAGCATGGCGATCACCGGCACGATGGTGATGAAGATGCCGGCAAACAGCTTGGCGACCTCGGCGATCGGCTCCCAGGAGAAGCTGTTGCGGGCCCGCACGGCCGGTGCCGTCAGCTTGAGCGAGGCCAGCGCGGCGGCGATCAGCAGCAGATCGCGCACGAGGTTCTGCAGCTCAACCGGCGTGCCGAAGACGTCGAAGCTGATGCCGGGCTTCCACAGGCCCGAACCGAGCACTGCCAGCACCACCAGCAGCATCAGCGCCAGGTTGACGCCCCCGGCGAGACCGATGCGGCCGGTGTCGGGCGTCGGGTCGAAGCGGCCGCGGAAATCGGCGTCGTTGGCGTAGAGGCGATGGTCGAGCAGGAAGAAGACGCCGAGCAGCGCCGCCGCCGCCACCAGCGTTTCCGGCAGCAGGTGACCGGTGGTCCAGAAGAAGTCGACGCCGCGCAGGTATCCGAGGAACAGCGGCGGATCGCCGAGCGGGCTGAGGGCGCCGCCGATGTTGGAGACGAGGAAAATGAAGAACACGACGACGTGCACCGTATGGCGGCGGCCGTCGTTGGCCCGGAGCAACGGCCGGATCAGCAGCATCGAGGCGCCGGTGGTACCGATGAGCGAAGCCAGCACCGTGCCGGTGGCCAGAATGCCGACGTTGACGACGGGCCGACCGTGCAGATTGCCGGTGACGAGGATGCCGCCGGCCACCACGAACAGCGCGCCGATGAGAATGACGAACGGCACGTAATCGAGAGCCATGGCGTGGACGAACTCGCCGAAGGCGGCGGCGGGACCGTGGAGCACGGCGAACGGGCCAAGAAAGGCCAGCGCCCAGGCGGCGGCGATCTTGCCATAATGGTGATGCCAGAGCGATGGCGCCACGAGCGGCAGCACCGCGATGGACAGCAGCAGGCCGACGAACGGCAGCGCCCACAGTGGCGACAGCGCCGCCCCGTCCAGGCCGCCGGCGGCGGCGTGGGCCGAACCGGTGGCGAACGCCCCGAACGACAGGGCGAGAGACGAAACCAGCCCCAGGGACTTCAGCGGGCGCAACGCCCCCCAACGTACTGCAATGCTCTTGGCCACAACCCTTCCTTTCCCTGGCGCCGCCGCCGATGAGGCTGCAACACCCGGATCGACACACGGCGGCGCAAGCTTCTGCATCTGGAGCGATTTCTTTCCGACCTGTCGCTGCCGTCAGGTCGGGATGCGCCCCGAACTCCAGACAGCCAACGACCGGCGCGTTTGAATGAACGACGCCGGCCGCTGCCTTGTCCATGTAGAGTCCAGACCGGAAAAATCAACCGGCGGGGTCAGTCGTTGAAGGTAAATTTGCCGACTTCGCAGACGTTGACGCCTTTTTTCACCGTCTCGCTGCCGTCATCGAAGACAGCACGGAAATCGTACTTGCAGTAGCCGGTGCCGTCATCGACATTGACACTGACCGACTTGCCGGGCTTGAGCACATCCTCGCCGAGAATATCTTCCTGCCAGTCATCGACACCGACGCTGGAGGCATAGAACTCTGTGATGGAGTATGACGTCTTGTTGACAATGACGACGTGGCGATCAAACGCCGACGCAAAAGAAACCGACGCGGCCAGACCGGCCGCCGCAACCAAAATAACCATGGCGTGCTTCATGCTCGCCCCCCGAGTTGGCTGGCCGACATCCCATCATGTCGTTCTCGGCGAATGACTACGGCCCGCCGCCTACCCGGCAATGGACAGGCGAAACATCAACTCGGCAACACCGCACCCCTCCACCCCAGCATGCAAGGGATAGCCGAGCCCGGCGCATTTGTCGATCAGCCGCCGGTATGGAATCTCAGGAGAACACCACCGTCTTGATGCCGTGCAGCAGCACGCGCGCCTCGAGGTGCATCTTGACCGCCCGGGCCAGCACGCGCGACTCGTTGTCGCGGCCGACGGCGATCAGATCATCCGGCGACAGGGCGTGGGTGACGCGGCAGGTCTCCTGCTCGATGATCGGACCCTCGTCGAGATCGGGCGTGACGTAGTGGGCGGTGGCACCGATCAGCTTGACGCCGCGCTCATGGGCCTGATGGTAGGGCCTGGCCCCCTTGAACGAGGGCAGGAACGAGTGGTGAATGTTGATGACGCGCCCGAACAGCGCCGACGACAACTCGTTGGAGAGGATTTGCATGTAGCGGGCCAGCACCACCAACTCGGCACCGCTGGCCTCGACCAGCGCCATGACCTCGCGCTCCTGCGCCGCCTTGTTGGCCTTGTCGACCGGCAGGTAGTGGAAGGGAATGCCGTGACTGACGGCGGTGGCGCGGGCATCCTCATGGTTGGAGATGATGGCCGCCACCTCGGCCTTCAGCCAGCCGACGCGGATCTGGTAGAGCAGATGCTGCAGGCAGTGATCGAACTTCGACACCAGGATGACGATCTTCGGGCAACGGTTGCCGTCGACGAGGTCGACCTTCATGCCGAAGCTCTCGATGGTGCGGTGGAGGGCGGCGAGCACCGTGTCGCCACCAAGGCTGGCGGCCGCCTCGAAGGCGATGCGCATGAAAAAGCGGTTGGTGGCGCGGTCCCAGAACTGGGCGCTCTCGGCGATGTTGCAACCGAGGCCGGCGAGAATGGTGGTGACGGATGCCACGATGCCGGGACGGTCGGCGCAGGACAGGGTCAGAATGAAAGACTTGTTGGCACGTTGATCGGTCATGGCATCACGGCTTTTCTACAATGAGGTTGGCGTTTGTTAGCCGCTCTTGACGCCAGAGAAAAGAGGCAAACCGATTGACCTTAGCCAACGCGAGACGACGAGCGGCGACAATGCGCCGATCACCACCCACCAGAGCGGCCTCAGGCCGCTGGCAAGGGAGAAGTCGGCCCGGAGCACCCGCGTCGCGGCGATGCCGTTGTTGAGCCCGTACCAGGCGATCTCGACACCGAGCGTGACCAGGGCGGCGGCAAGGGCGGCGGCGACGATGGCCAGCGGTCCGTCGCCGTGCCCGAGGCGAGCAAAGAGGCGCAAGGCGATGAGCGCGGCGTAGAGGCCGGCCAGCAGGATCGGCTCGAAGACGTCGAAACGGCTCTGCAGGAAGAAATGCCAGAGCCCGAGAATGGCAATGGGGTGGACCAGGGCGTGCAGCCGGCCCCAGTTGCGCTTCAGCGCCCGCACGGCCGCGTCCGTCGAGGTGGCGGCGAGCAGCACCAGCCCGAAGAGGGCGGCGGCCCCGACCATGAGATAGAAGCGGCTGGTGATCTCGCTGGCCGCCTTGCCAAGGTTCCAGCCGAGATCGCCGACGTAGAGCACGGCATGCAGGAGACCGTAGCAGCAGGTTGCCACGCCCATGAGGCGCCGCACCGTCACCAGCCGGTTCCAGCCGGTGATGCGGCGCAGAGGCGACAGGGCAAGGGTCAGTACCAGCAGGCGGATGGTCCAGTCGCCGGCGGTGTGGTTGGCGGCCGTGAAGGGGCGTGGGTTGAACTCACCGAACCAGAATTGCCAGGCGATCCATAAGGCCGGCAGGAAGAGCAAGGTCAGCACGCCGGCCTTGAGGGGGGAAAAGCGTCCGGATCGATCGGTCCAGGGCGTCATGATGGCATTCCGCTCGAGTGACGGGCAGCCATCACAACCGAAGACGGCCGTTCTGGGAAATGACATCTGCGTCAACGGCGCGTCAAAGGGCCGGCACGCCTGGCGCGCCGGCCCCGTTTCATTCAGCGTTCGGCCGCGATCAGGCCAACAGCGCCTCGGCCACCTCGGCGGCGTCGTTGCCGACGATCAGGTGGTAGTTGGCGCCGCCCAGCGTGGCGACGGCCTTGACGCCGGCCTGCTTGGCGAGGGCCTGGTCGAAGCGCTTGGCATCGGCCACCTCGACACGGATGCGGGTGCCGGACACCGCCTCGACCGAGACGATGTTGACCCGGCCGCCGAGGGCGTCGATGACCTGCGCCGCCTTGAGGCTGGCAGCCGCCGACGGGGCGACAGCCGCCTTGGCGACCGCCACCGGCGCGGCGGCGGCAGCGGCGGTGGCACCGGCCGGCTGCGTCCGCAGATACTCGTCCATGTCGGTCTTCATGTTTTCCGACTGGGTACCGAAGATGACCTGCAGCCCCTGGCCGACCACCATGACACCGGCGGCGCCCATTTCCTTGAACTTCGGCTGATTGACCTTGGAGATGTCGGCAACACCGACGCGCAGGCGGGTGATGCAGGCATCCAGGTTGGTGATGTTCTGCGCTCCACCGAAGGCGGCCACCAGCTTGCGGGCCGTGGCGAAGCGGTCGTTGCCGTCGAGGGCTTCGGTCGCGGTTTCAACCGAGGCGACCGAATCTTCCTCGCGACCGGGGGTCTTGAGGTCGAACTTCAGGATGGCGAAGCGGAACACGCCGTAATAGATGGCGGCGTAGATCGGGCCAAGGATCAGCGTCATCCACCAGTTATGGGCGTTGGAACCGAAGACGTTGAACAGCAGGAAGTCGATGCCGCCCTGCGAGAAGGTGAAGCCCATGTGGATGTCGAGCGTGTTGGCCACGAACTGGGTGGTGGCGGCGAGCACGGCATGCACGGCATAGAGGGCCGGAGCGACGAACAGGAACGAGAACTCGATCGGCTCGGTGATGCCGGTCAGGAACGAGGTCAGAGCAGCCGAGATCATCATGCCCATGACCTTGAGCCGGTTCTCGGGCTTGGCGGTGTGGGCGATGGCGATGGCGGCAGCCGGCAGGCCCCACATCTTGAACAGGAAGGCGCCCGACAGGATGCCGGCGGTCTTGTCGCCCGCGAAGAAGCGGTTGATGTCGCCATGCACGAGCTTGCCGGCGGCGTCGGTGAAGGAACCGATCTCGAAGAAGAACGGCACGTTCCAGATGTGATGCAGACCGAACGGGATCAGCAGACGCTCGACGAAGCCGTAGATGGTGGCCGCCATGCGCGGATCACTGTCGGCGGCCCAATGCGAGAAGATGTTGATGCCGTTCTGCACCGGCTGCCAGACGAACGACAGCACGACGCCGGCGGCGATGGCCGCGATACCGGTGGCGATCGGCACGAAGCGCTTGCCGGCAAAGAAGCCGAGGTAGGTCGGCAACTGGATACGGAAGTAGCGGTTGAACAGCGAGGCGGCGATGGCACCGATGATGATGCCGCCGAACACGCCGGTGTCAATGGTCGGCACCGTCTTGCCGGCCAGGACCGGCACGTCGAGGAACACCGCCATGACGCTCAGCGTGGCGTTCATGACGAAGTAGCCGACGACGGCGGCGATGGCGGCGACGCCGTCATTCTTGGCGAGGCCGAGGGCGACGCCGACGGCGAAGATGATCGGCAGATTGCCGAAGATGGCATCGCCACCCTTGGCCATGATCTGCGACACGATGGCCGGCAGCCAGGAGAAGTTGGACGCACCAATGCCGAGCAGCAGGCCGGCAACCGGCAGCACGGCCACGGGCAGCATCAGCGCCTTGCCGATTTGCTGCAATATTCCGAAAGCGGACTTGAACATAACGAGGGTCCTCCGAGACTTAAACTTCGGGCCAAGCCTGGGCGAGCATGCGGCGCACGGCCTCGCCGGATTCGAGAGCGAGCGCCGCAGCGGCGACCGCCTTGCATTTTTCCATGTCGAGCGTCCGCACCATCGCCTTGATCTCGGCGATCGAGCCGGACGTGGCCGACAGTTCGGTGACGCCGAGGCCGATCAGCACCGGCGCGGCCAGTGGGAAGGAGGCGAGCGAACCGCACACCCCCACCCAGCGGCCGTGGACCTCAGCGCCCTCGGCGGCCAGCTGGATCAGGCGCAGCACGGCCGGATGGAAGGGGTCGAGCTGCTTGGCGAGGCGGGCGTTCACCCGATCGATGGCCAGGGCGTACTGGGTGAGGTCGTTGGTGCCGACCGAGAAGAAGTCGGCTTCGGCGGCGAGTCGGCTGGAAATCAGCGCCGCCGAGGGCACCTCGACCATGATGCCGACCTCGATGGGGGCCGTACGGCCAAGGGCGACCATCTCCTCGTCGATGACCTTGCGCACCTGCCGGAGGTCGGTGAGCGTGGCGATCATCGGCAGCAGGATCTTGCACTGGCCGTAGGGCTTGACGCGCAGGATGGCACGGATCTGCGTCTTGAGCAGCTCCGGCTGCCACAGGCTCATGCGCACGCCGCGCAGACCGAGGGCGGGGTTTTCCTCCTTCGGCAGGTTGGCGTAGGGCACGTCCTTGTCGGCGCCGGCGTCGAGCGTGCGGATGACCAGCGGCCGGCCTTTGAGGCCATCGGCGATGGCCTGATACTGGGCGAACTGCTCATCCTCGCTGGGGGCCGTGGTGCGGTTGAGGAACAGGAATTCCGACCGCATCAGGCCGCAGCCCTCGGCGCCGTTCTCGAGCGCCACGGCAACGTCGGCCGGGCCGCCGAGATTGGCCACCACCTCGATGCGCGTGCCGTCGGCCATGCGGCAGTCGGCCAACGTCATGGCGCGGTTGGCGGCAAGGCGTTCGCGACGCCGGCTGACGGCGGCGCGGATGTCGGTGAGCTCGCTGGCCGGCGGGTTGACGTTCACCGTCGCCCGGTCGGCGTCGAGGATGACCGGCTGGCCATCGGGAACGCAGAGCACGCCGACACCGGCGGCGACCACGGCCGGGATGCCCTTGGAGGCGGCCATGATGGCGACGTGGGCCGTCGGCCCGGCGTGCGCCAGCACGATGCCGGCGACCTTGGTCAGGTCGAGGTCGGCGAACTGCGAGGGCAGCAGGTCGGCGGCGAAGATCACCGCCTCATCGGGCAGCGCCGTGGCCGAACCGGACACGCCGAGCAGGATGGCCAGCACGCGATGACGCACGTCCTCAAGGTCGGAAGCCCGTTCGGCCAGCACCGGGTTGCCGAGCTTGCGCAGGGCAGCCACCTGGCGGTCGATGGCGGTCTTCCAGGCGAAGGCGGCGCTCTTGCCGTCGCGGATCAGCATCCAGGCGGCGTTGCGCAGATCGGGGTCCTCGACAAAGGACAGGTGCGCCCCGAGAATTTCGGCCTGCTGGCCCTTGCTGGCGGCGATCTTGGCGCCAATGTCGGCGGCGGCCACCTGCAGGGCGGTGCGCAGGTCCTTCATTTCCAGTTCGACGTCGGCTCCCACTTCCGAGACGGCGAACTCCTCGGAGGTGATGCGCACCGAAACGCCGGTGGTAAGGCCGGGCGAAGCGGTCGTGCCCTCGATGACGTGGGCGACGCCCGGGCCCCAGAGCTTGGGCACCTCGGCGGTGACGACCGGGGCGGCGGCGACCGGCGTGGGCGCGACCGGCGCAGCGGCGCCGTCGGCGGCCGGCCCATGCAGCAGCGCGGCGATGCGGTTGGTCACGGCGGCGGCGTCGGCGCCCTTGGCCTCGATGGTCAGCTCGTCGTTGCATTGGGCGCCGAGCAGCATCAGCCCGACCGGGCTGGCGGCGCTGGCGGTGCGGTCACCAAGACGGATGACCACCTCGGCATTGCCGGACTTGGCCGCTTCGGCGATCAGGCCGGCCGGCCGGGCGTGGATGCCGTGCGGGTCGGCGATGCGCACCTTGACGGTGACGGTCTCGCCGATGGGGGCCAGCGTCGGTCCGGCGGTCGAATTGCCGAGCGGGGCAATGCTGGCGATCTCATCGCCGGCGGCGACGACGCGGTCGGCGGCGGGCGGGACCAGGACGAAGCGCTCGCCGTTGGTCAGCACCACCGGCACCACCAGGCTGCGGACCAGCTGCGAAATCACGTCCATGTCGAAACTGATCAGCGGATCGCCGACCTTCACCCGGTCGCCCTCGCCGACGTGCGGCGTGAAGCCGTCGCCCTTGAGCGCCACCGTGTCGAGGCCGATGTGCATCAGCACCTCGGCGCCATCGTCGGCCCGCAGCGTCACGGCGTGATGAGCGCGGTGAACCGAGGTAACGACGCCGTCGAAGGGGGCGCGCAGCGTCTGATCGACCGGATCGACGGCAAAGCCGTCGCCGAGGATGCGACCGCTGAACACCGGGTCAGGGACATCGGCGATGGAAACGAGCCAACCGCCGATTGGGGCGTGAAGGCAAAGCTTCTCCCTCGCGCCAAGCGGCTTGTCACCGCCGGGCGCGTCTTTCATATGACCAACCACGTCAAGACTCCGTCAGATCTATGGTTTCTCCATGAGGCGGCGACGCCGCCCCCGTTCCTATCCTCTCAGGTACGCATCCTTCGGTTTCAGCCGGCGAAGGACCCGGCGCATCATCGTCGCGGCGGCGCCTGAGCGCTGTCGCGAAAGATCAGGTCGACCGGCCAGACCTCAGCGAGGTCGGCGGCTTCGGCGCCGCCGACCAGGGCGGCGGCCATTTCGGCGACCCGAACGCCGGCGGCGCGGATCGACGCGAAGGTGGTGGTAAGCGGCGGCTCGAAGGCTTCCGGCCGGACGGTGGTCAGGCCGTCGTCGTGGGCGATGACCGAGATGTCGGCGCCGACGCGCAGGTTGCCGTCGCGGATGGCGCGGCAGCAGCCGGAGGCCAGGAACATCGAGGCGCAGACGATGGCGGTCGGTGGCTGGGCAGCGGCGAGCAGCGCCCGCGTCGCCCGATAGCCGCGATCCTCGGTGGCGGGACCGGCGAGCAGCAGGTCGCTCGATGCGGCAAGACCGTGGCGGTTGAGAGCGGCGTGCCAGCCGACCATGCGCTGCTCGGACACCGACAGGTCGGCCGGACCGTTGAGGAGCGCGATGGCGCGGTGGCCGAGGCTGATCAGCAGCTCGACGGCGCGGCGGACACCGTCTTCGTGATCGATGTCGAGATGGGCATGCACCAGCGAGCCGGCGGTGCGGCCGCAGGTGACCGCCTGCAGGCCGAGATGCGACAGCAGACGGATGCGCAGGTCCTCGACCTTGAGGTTGGCAAGAATCATGGCATCAACCGCCTTGGCGCGGGCAAGACGGCGGTAGCCGGCCTCCTCGCCGTCGAAGGTGGCGTTGACGTACAGGTCGCGTTCGCAGCGGCCGGCGCCGTCGGCGAGACCGGCAAGAAACTCGCAGAAGACGGGATCGGCCATCTCGGCCGAAGCGCCGGGCAGCACGACGCCGAAAGCCCCGGCCTCGCCGGTGGCCAGGCGCTTGGCACTGGCGTTGGGAGTATAGTTGAAGCGCCGCGCCGCCTCGACCACGCGCAGGCGCGTTTCCTCGTTGACTTCGGAAAAGCCGTTGAGGGCGCGACTGACGGTCGTCTTGGACAGTCCGAGGTGCTGGGCCAACTCCCTGAGATTCACCGCTTCCCCCTCCGGTCATCCGGCCCGATGGCTGATCGTTGCCTGTCGCAACGTCCTTCGAACCGGTTTGAAATCACTCCCTGAAATCTGGTTGCCATCTTCTCCCGAAATAGCAACCGTTTTCAACGCGAGACCGAATTAATTTCGATACGAAAATAATATAATCCGAACCGGTTTGGAAGATCGGGTACAGTCCTTATGGCGATATTGTCAGGGGACAAGCACAAAAAGCCGGAGTGTCGGCTGACCCGACACCCCGGCTGGCAGAGCCGTCCGTAACGACGACCGTCAGAGATCGTTGCTCTGCGGCAGAATCACCAGATCGCGGATGGTGACGTTGCGCGGCCGCGTCAGCATGAACAGCACCGCTTCGGCCACTTCCACCGGCTGGATCAGGCCGCCGGCGGCCAGTTCCGCCTCAAGCTTGTCCTTGGGCCAATCGGAGATCAGCGCCGTCACCACCGGGCCGGGCTGAACGGCGCCGACGCGCAGGCCGTGCGGGGCCACCTGACGGCGGACGGTGTGGACGAACGCCTGGATGGCGTGCTTGGAAGCGGTGTAGATCGGCTCCCAGACCACCGGCACGACGCCGGCCACCGACGAAGTGACGATGACGTCGCCGGTCTTGCGCTCGATCATGTGCGGCAGCACGGCGTGGATGGAGCGGAAGGCGGCGTTGACGTTGAGGTTGAGCACGCGGTCCCAGACGTCGGGATCGCCCTTGGCCACCTCGCCGCCGACGTAGGCGCCGGCGTTGGCGTGGAAGATGTCGAGGTGACCGGCCGTGGCGATGATCTGCGGCAGCATGGTGGCCACCGAGCGGGGATCGGTCAGATCGATCAGCACCGGAAAGGCGGCCGGACCGATGTCGGCGCAGGCCTTGTCGAGCGCTTCCTTGGCGCGATCGACGAGCGCCACGCGGGCGCCGGCGGCGGCCATGGCACGGGCGCATTCGAAGCCGATGCCGGAGGCGGCGCCGGTGACGGCAGCCACCTTGCCCTCAAGAGTGATAGCCATAGCAGTCTCCTTCTTTCTGTGCCGACAGGCACTCTGTTCTCATCGCGGCCGGCGGGGCCGCGCTTGCGGTTGCCCCCTGCCCACCGCCGTCACGGCGTCACCGACAGCAGGCCGCCAAGCCGCATCTGCTCGACGATCCAGCGCCGGGCGGTGGCGATCTCCACCACCGGCTCGGCCGATTTCTCCGTCCACATCTCCATGAGGAAGGGGCCGCGATAGCCGAGGTCGGCCAGCGTGGCGAAGCAGGCGCGGAAGTCGACGTCGCCCCTGCCGAACGGCACGTCACGAAACTGACCGGGGAAGTCGGCCGTCACCTTGCGCGTGTCCTTGAGGTGAACGGCGACGACGCGGTCGATGCCCTCGCGCAGCTCGGCGTCGACGTCGTTGCCCCAGGCCGTCAGGTTGCCGACGTCGGGATAGACGCAGAAGTACGGCGACCGCATCAGCTGGTCGTATTCGCGCCAGCGGCTGATCGAGTTGATGAACGGCGTGTCCATGATCTCGACGGCCAGCATCACCTGTGCCTTGGCAGCCTCGCGCACCGACCAGTGCAGACCGTCGATGAAGCGCTCCTTGGTGCCGATGTCGGCCGGCTCGTAATAGACGTCGTAGCCGGCTACCTGGATGGTGCGGATGCCGAGGTCGACGCAGAGCTCGATGGCCCGGCGCATGATGTCGCGGGCCTTGACGCGCGTCGTGGCGTCGCGACTGCCGAAGGGGAAGCGGCGGTGCGCCGACAGGCAGACGGAGGGGACGACGATGCCGAAATCGCGGACGGCGGCCGAGAAGGCGGCCCGCTCGGTCTTCGACCAGGACAGGCGCGTCAGCCGTTCATCGGTTTCGTCGATGGACATTTCGACGAAATCGAAGTCGAGCGCCTTGGCCAGCGCCAGACGGGCCGGCCAGTCGAGATCCTTGGGCAGCGCCTTCTCGTAGATGCCGAGGGGATTGGGCAGCGCCTCGCGGGTCATTCGGGGATCCTCCAGAAGGGTGCCTTGCCTCACAGGCCCGCGGGGAGCACGGCCAGGGTATCGGCGAGACGGCGGAAAGCGGCGTACTTGCTACGATAGGCGGAGAAGCTCGAGGCATCCGGCGCGACCCATTCGCCCGACGGGCACATGGCCGTCATCGCCTCGGCGAAGCCGGGGTAGAGCCCGGTGCCGACAGCGGCGGCGATGGCAGCGCCAAGGCAGCCGGACTGTTCGACGTGCATCACCTCGACCGGCATTTCGGAGATGTCGGCCACCATCTGCATCCACGGCCGCGAACGGGTCGGACCGCCGGTGAGGCGCAGCGTCTTGTCGCGGCCGGACAGGCCGACGATGCGTTCGAGATGGACGTGCTGGGAGAAGCAAATGCCTTCGTAGACCGCCTGCAGCACGTGGGCGAGACCGTGGGCGTTGGCGAGGCCGTGCAGACCGGCGGTGAGGTCGTCGCCGAGATTGGAGGCGAACAGGTACGGCAGGAACTGGATGCCGGTCGCCGCCTTGGGCAGCGAGGAGATCATCAGGTCGGCTTGGTGGTAGACGTCGGGGATGCCGCCGAGGAAGGTGCGTACAAACCACTCGAGATTGCCGGCCGAGGTTGGGCTGCCTTCGTGGACGAAGTAGCGGCCGGGCATGCAGTAGCGGCCCCAGATGTACGGCCAGTCGTTGCCGGGCGCCTTCAGAATCTGGTCGGTGGTCCAGGTGACGATGGTCCAGGTCCCCATGATGACGTTGACGAAGCGGGCGTCGGCGAGACCGGCGCAGACAGCGGCCGAAACCACGTCGAAGAAGCCGCCGAACACCGGCGTGCCGACCTTGAGGCCCGTTTCCTCGGCCGCCTTGGCGCTGAGGCCGGCGACGCGCTCTTCCGAACCGCAGACCGGCGGCAGACAGCCCTCCATCTCGTCGATGCCGAACATGCGGAACAGCGCCGGATCGTAGGCGCCGGTGTCGACGTTGTAGAGGTTGGAACCGGAGATGTTGGTCACCTCGGCGGCGAACACGCCGGTCAGCTTGTAGCGGACGTAGTCGTGAGCCATCAGCACGTGGCGGGTGCGACCATAGTTCTCCGGTTCGTTGGCCTTCATCCAGGCCAGCAGCGACACCGGGTGACCGGTCCACAGCTGCTGATAGCCGAACGGGTAGGAGGCGGCGTCGAGCCCGGCCGCCTTCCAGCCCTTGACCACGGCCAGCGCGCGGTTGTCGGAGGAGATGATGCCGTTGCGCACCGGCTCGCCATCGGCGTCGAGGGCATAGAGCCCCTTGCCGTGGGCCGAGAAACTGATGCCGGCGATGTCGTCGACGGCGACGCCGCTTTCGGCCACGACGCGGCGGATGGTCTTGACGACGATCCGCCACATGTCGTGCATGTTGCGCTCGGACCAGCCGACGCGCACGGCGACGCCGTTGTCGACTTCCGAGGCAACGGCCTTCTCACGCCCCTCGCCGTCATAAAGACCGCTCTTGATGACGGTTCCACCGATGTCGATTCCGAGAAAGTAGGTCACGGCACAGTTCCTCCGAGGGCACGGGACACGGCCCGGGCAGCGGGCAGGCAAAGATCAGCCGTCGCGCCGGACGCTGCGTCCGGCGCGGGGCAATCGGGGGCCAGATGGCGGCGTCAGTCGGCGGCGGTCAGCTGGCGGTACTTCAACTGGTCCTTGGCCATCTCGCGGAACACGCGGTACTTGCGGTCGTGGAAGCTGGCCGTCTCCGCGCGCGGCCGTGTCACCGACACGTCGCCGGCCATGGCCAGCATGGCGTCGGTGAGTGCGGGATAGAGGCCGGCGGCGGTCGCCCCCAGCATGGCCGAACCGAGCAGCATGGCCTCGCTCTCCGAGATGATCTCGATGGGCAGGCCGGTTACGTCGGCGAACTCGCGCACCCACAGCGGGTTCTTGGCGCCACCGCCGCACAGCCGGATGCGCTTGATGGCGTAGCCGTTGTCGTTCATCGTCTCGATGATGTGGCGCGTGCCGTAGGCGACCGACTGCAAGGCGGCGAGATAGCGGATGGCCAGGCTCTCGACGGTATCGTCGAGCTTCAGGCCGGCGATCATGCCGGTCAGCGTCGGGTCGGCGAGCGGCGAGCGGTTGCCGAGATAGTAGCCGAGCAGGTGGAAATTGCGCGTCAGGAACGGTTCGTCCGCCTCGAGCGTCCGGACGAGGTCGTTGAGGTAGACGTAGAGCGACTTGCCGGTGCGGGCGAGCTCCTGCTGCAGCGCCGGCCAGGCGGCGCTGTCGCGCACCACGAAGTCGACCAGGGCGCCGGCGGCGCTCTGGCCGCCCTCGGCCAGCCAGAAGCCGGGCACCATGGCGCCGTGGTAGGGGCCCCAGACGCCGGGCACGAAGTGACGGTCGCGGTTGGAGGCCATGTGGCAGGCCGAGGTGCCGGCGATCACGGCCAGCGCCTCCTCCGGCCGGTCACCGAGCACGCCCACGCCACCGGCGTGGGCATCGATGAGGCCGATGGCGACCACGACATCGCGCGACAGGCCGAGCTCGGCGGCGGCGGCGGCGGTCAGCCTGCCGGCCGGCGTGCCGGCCTCGACGATGACGTCACCGATGCGGTTGTCGTCGATGAGCTCGCCAAGATCGAGCGCCTTGAAGAACTGCTGTGACCAGCGTTTTTCGTGGTGCAGGTAGGTCCACTTGCATACCGTGGTGCAGGCCGAGCGGGCGGTGCTGCCGGTAGCGCGCCAGGACAGGAAGTCGGCGAGGTCGAGGAACAGCGCCATGCGGGCGTACTGAGCCGGCAGATGCGTCTTGAGCCAGCGGATCTTGGGGATTTCCATCTCGGGCGAGATGGCGCCGCCGACGAAATCGAGCACTTCGTAGCCGCCGCGATTGATGGCGTCGGCTTCGGCGATGGCCCGGTGGTCCATCCAGACGATGACGTTCCACTGGTCATCGCCGGTCTCCGACACCGATACCGGCCGGCCGGCGGCATCAACGGCCACCAGCGAGCAGGTGGCGTCGAAGCCGATGGCGCGGATGTCGGAAACGGCGACACCGGCGGCCGTCACCACCGAGCGGACGCAGGCAATGACGCCGGCCCAGATGTCGTCGGACGACTGCTCGACGTGCAGCGGCCGGGGCTTGTTCATCCTGATCGGACGATCGGCGACGGCATAGCGCTTGCCGTTCTCGTCGAACAGCGCCGCCCGGACGGAGCCGGTGCCCACGTCTACGCCGATGACATACGAAGCCATGATCAACCTCTCGTGGCCGCTGGCCGACCCCGCCGGCTCAGGTTCCCGCTGACGGGACGGCAATTCCGCTTGATGAAGAAGGAGGGACCGGCGACACCGCGCCGCCGGCCACGGGTCCGGTCAGGGGTTGAGCAGCACCTTGATCGACTCGAGCTTCTCGGCCATGGCCATGGCGGCGTCGAAGTCGGACAGGGCGTACTCGTGGGTGACGATGCCGTCGGCGGTCAGCTTGCCGCGCGAGAACAGGTCGATGGCCGTCTCGTAGGAGTACGGGCCGAGGTGCGAACCGCGGATATCGAGTTCCTTGCGGTCGCCGATCACCGACCAGTCGACGGTGGTCGGGGCGGAGAAGACGCTGAACTCGACGAAGCGGCCGAGCTTGCGGATCATCTCCAGACCCTGGATGACGCCGTTGGGATGACCGGTGGCTTCGATGTAGACGTCGCAGCCGTAACCGTCGGTCAGCTCCTTGACGATCTTGACGACGTCGTCGCGCTTGGGATTGAGCGTCAGGTCGGCGCCATAGCTCTTGGCGGTGGCGAGGCGGTTGTCGTCCATGTCGATGACGATGAACTTCTTCGGCGTCAGCAGCGGCACCACCTGGGCCATGCACAGGCCGAGCGGACCGGCACCGGCCAGCACCACCACGTCGTCGAGACCGATGTCGCCACGGCGCACGGTGTGGATGGCGCAGGCCATCGGCTCGATGATCGCCGCTTCCTTGTGGCCGATGTTGTCGGGGATCTTGTGGATGATGCAGGTCTTGGCGAACTTCATGTATTCGGCCATGCCGCCTTCGGCGATCTGCTTCTGGAAGCCGAAGATGTCGTGCTTCTCGCACATCCAGTACTTGCCGGTGCGACAGAACTTGCACTTGCCGCACGGGACGATCTGCTCGGCGACGACGCGATCGCCGATCTTGACGCAGTGCAGTTCACCGGCGCCTTCGCCCAGTTCGACCACCGAACCGTAGAACTCGTGACCGGGCACCACCGGCGTCTTCACCCAAGGCGAGCAGCCGCCCCAGAACATGTCGGCGCCGTGGTAGGCCTTGACGTCGCCGGCGCAGATGCCGCAGCTCGCCACCTTGATGACCACTTCGCCAGGACCGGCAACCGGCTTGTCGTAGGCCGCTTCGAGCCGGTAGTCCTTGGGACCGTAGCAGACCACGGCCTTCATTTTCTCTGACATTTTTCCTCTCCTCGTTGGAACTTGCGACGGCCCGGATCAGCGGGAGTTCTGCTTGCGCAGGTAGCCGATCAGCACGGCGACGAGCAGGATGACGCCCTTAACGACGCGCTGGCTGTAGGGGGACAGACCGATCATGTTGAGGCTGTTGTTGAGCACGCCGAGCAGCAGGGCGCCGATGAGGGTGCCGAAGATGTGGCCACGGCCGCCGGTGATCGAGGTGCCACCCAGCACGACGGCGGCGATGGCGTCGAGTTCGACACCGATGGCCGAGTTCGGCTGGCCGGAGAGCAGACGCGAGGTCTGGATCATGCCGGCGATGGCGGCGGTGAAGCCGGAGACGGCGTAGACCATCAGCTTGATGCGGGCGGTGCGGATACCCGACAGGATGGCCGCGTCCTCATTGCCGCCGACGGCGTAGACGTAGCGGCCAAGCGGCAGGCGGTTGAGCACGAAGTAGGCGGCAGCGAAGACGACCAGCATGATCATGGTCGGGATCGGCAGGCCGAGCACGTACTCGCGGCCGATGAAGCCGAACTCGCGGTCGATGGGCAGCGGGTAGCCGTTGGTGTAGATGAGGCCGAGACCGCGGGGGATCTCCATCATCGCCAGGGTGACGATGATCGGCGGCAGAGCGAAGCGGGCAACGAAGAAGCCCGAAACGGCACCGGTCAGCGTGCCGCCCGCCAGGGCGACCAGCGAAGCCAGCCAGAACGGGAAGCCCATGTTGGCGATCATGCCGGCCAACATCGTCGAGGCGAGGGCCACGATGGCGCCGACCGACAGGTCGATGCCACCGGTCAGGATGACGAAGGTCATGCCGACGGCGATGATGCCGGTGGTCGAGACCTGCCGCGTGATGTTGAGCAGGTTGTCGACGGTGAAGAAGTTCTCGTTCATGAAGCTGGTCAGAACCATGAGGACGACCAGCGCCACGAAGGACACGAACTCCGGCCGCGCCACGACAGCCATGGCGAAACCCTTGGCACTGGCGCGCTGTTCGCTTGTCGACGCGCCGGCAGCAGCAGCTTCACCCATTTTCACCTCCCGATGCGTAAAGCATGATCTTTTCTGAATTGATGTCGGCGCCGGTCAGGTTGGCGCGGATTGAGCCGTAACGCATGACGAGCACGCGATCGCAGACGCCGATCACCTCCGGCAGATCGGACGAGATGACCACGACGCCCAGCCCCTGGGCGGCGAGTTCCTGCAGCATGACGTAGATTTCGGCCTTGGCACCAACGTCGATGCCGCGGGTCGGCTCATCGAAGATGAGCAGCTTGCAATTGCTGGCCAGCCAGCGGGCGATGATCACCTTCTGTTGGTTGCCGCCCGACAGCTCCGACACCGTCTTGAGATCGGAGGTGGTGCGGACGCGCATGCGCTTGATGAAGTGGTCGCTGAGCCGCTTTTCCTCGCTCGCCAGCACCATGCCGAACTTATTGGTCAGCCGGTCGAGGGTGCTGATGACGATGTTGGAGCGGATCGAGAACGGCAGGAACAGGCCGGTCCGCTTGCGGTCTTCCGGCAGGTAGCCGATGCCGTGGCTGAGCGCCTCGTGCGGCGAGCGCATTTCGATGGCCTTGCCCTCGAACAGCACGTCTTTCTCGATCGAGGGATCGCGACCGATCAGGGCGAGGAAGCTCTCGGTGCGCTTGGCGCCGACCAGGCCGGCGACGCCGAGGATTTCACCGCGCCGCACCTCGAAGGAGATCGGCTCGGCGCCCGGCAGGCGCAGCTTGCGCACTTCCATGATCGGCATGTCCGTCTCGACGGGGGTGCCGCGCTTGGGCGGAAAGGCCTGCGTCACCTCGCGGCCGACCATCTTGGCGATCAGTTCGTCCTGGGTACAGGACGACACCGGACCGGTGAAGACGTGGCAGCCGTCGCGCAGCACCGACACGGTGTCGGCGATCTCGAAGATTTCCTCGAGATGGTGAGAGATGAAGAAGCAGCCGACGCCGAGCTCCGTGAGACGGCGGATGACCTCGAACAGCTTGTGGACCTCGCGCGGCGTCAGCGTCGCCGTCGGCTCGTCGAGGACCAGATAGTTGCACTTGAAGATGGTCGCCTTGACGATTTCCACCGACTGCTGCTCGGCCACCGTCAGTTCGGCGACCGGCCGGTCGAGGGGGAAGTACATGTCGAGCTTGTCGAGCGCCTCGCGGGCCATGCGGCGCATGGTGCGGCCATCGAGGGTGCCGAACTTGGTGCGGATCTCGCGACCGAGGAAGATGTTCTCGTAGGCGTTGAGATCGGGAACCAGGCTGAATTCCTGGAAGATGATGTTGATGCCGAGGCTCTCCGATTCCCGCGTCCGCGTCGGATGCACCGGCTTGCCGTCGATCAGGAGTTCGCCCCCGTCGGCCTGATAGACGCCGGAGAGGATCTTCATCAGCGTCGATTTGCCGGCGCCGTTCTCGCCGACCAGCGCATGCACCTCGCCGCGTTTCAGCGAGAGGGAGACATCGCTGAGGGCGACGATGCCGGGAAACCTCTTGAGTATGTTCTTCATTTCGAGCATGGCGGATCCCTCCCGAACTGCCGCGGCACGTGGCGGCGCTCCTCAGTCTGCCCTGGGGCTGGTCCCTGGCGTTCCGGCTGCCTCGGCCGGACCGGCGGCTGTCTCGTGGCTCGGCTTGGGCGGCGACCGCTGTCGGCGCCGGCAGACCCACCAGACCCTGTTGAAGACGAAGCGCCCGAAAACACGTCCGGATGGATGCGCCGAGGCGAGCCCATCCAGACGTCATGTCGCTTCGCCGAGACCTGAAGGAGCCGCGGGCCGCCACCGGCTCCGGACCGACCGGGGAGAGAAGCCCCCTCCCCGGTGTTCCCGCGAGGGAACGTGGCCGTCAGCCGGGATTGCCCCGCGGCGTCTTCATTACCAGGCGAAGGTCGCCGCGTTGGTCTTGTCGACGAGCTCGACGTCGATGGGGATCACCGACGGAACGTGGGCGCCCATGTACTTGGCCAGAGCGATGGCGAGGCCGATACGCATCTGATCGCGCGGGAACTGGGCGGCGGTGGCCTTGAAGGCGGTGCCGGCGCTGATGGCCTTGACCGCTTCCGGAGCGCCGTCGACCGAGGTCAGGACGACCTTCTTGCCCGAGCCTTCGATGGCCGCGAGGACGCCCATCGAGCCGCCGTCGTTGACCGAGAAGATGCCCTTGAGGTTGGGATGGGACTGCATCATGTTCTCGGCGACGCCGACGGAGATATCACGCTCCTGGCGACCGTTCTGGACGTCGACCAGCTTGACGTCCGGGGCCTTGGCGAGGGCGTCCTTGCAGCCGCGCACACGCTCGAGGATGGGAACGACGGCGATACCGTCAAGGATGGCGACCTCTCCCTTGCCACCAATTTCCTTGACCAGAGCATCGCAGGCGAGCACGCCGGCGTCATAGTTCTTGGAGCCGACGAAAGCATCGACGCCAGCGGCCTGCGCGTCGACGGAAACGACCGTCACGCCCTTGGCCTTGGCCGCTTCGACGGCGCTACGCACGCCCTCGGAGTCCGTCGGGTTGACGACCAGGATGTTGACGCCCTTGGACACCATATCCTCGATGTCAGCGAGCTGCTTGGAAACGTCATGACGAGCGTCAGCAACGTAAACGGGAGTATTCGCGCCGAGCAGCTTGGCGAAAGCCGTGACTTCCTCGTTCATGACGATGAAGTACGGATTGTTCATTTCCTGGAAGGAAACGCCGATCTTGGGAGCATCCTTGGCGACGGCCGCGCCGGCCGTCAGGACAAGCGTCGCCGAAGCGGCGAGCAGCGCCGCTTTTACGTTGAAAGTCATAATGTCTCCTCCGTGATTATTGCCTTTCGGCGAGGGATGTTCTAGCCGAGCCACCGCCACCACCCCTAGACGGTTTTCCCGATTTCTCTTGTACTTTTTCCATTCACCCTTGGAATCGTTGGGGCATTTCGCCTCGACCTTAGCCTTTGGTCGAAGCAACAGGGCGGGCGCGCTGGCCCGATCTTGACAGCGGGGGGGCGAGACCGTCTTCACTCTCAGCCATCGCGGGTCTCTGGGGGGAGATCGACAGGCCATGTCGGAACTGAAGCCGTCACTCGAAGTCAACGACAACAGTCTCGGCAGCTCCTTCCGCTTCCTGCGCAGCGGTCTGCCCAACGACAGCGTCAAGTGGCACTTCCATCCCGAATACGAGCTGCACCAGATTCTCCGCACCAGCGGCAAACTGTTCATCGGCGACAGCGTGCTGAACTTCCGCCCCGGCAGCCTGTTCCTCATCGGCCCGTACACGCCGCACAACTTCGTCAGCGACGTGCGCGGCGCGGCCTCGGTGCCGGAGCGCGACCTGATGCTGCTGTTCCGCAAGGAATGGGTGGAGGCGAGCGCCAACGTGCTGACCGAGTTCCGCGAGCTCAGGCCGGCCTTCGACGAGGCGGTGTTCGGCGTCGAATACAGCGGCGAGACGCAGCAGTCGGTCTATACGCTGATGAACCGCATCGACAGCGAGGCGCCGCTCGAGCGGCTGATCTCGTTCATCCGCATCATCGACCAGCTGATCCATTGCCGGCGCAAGACGGTGCTCGGCACGTCGCGCTACTTCATCGACACGCGCACCACTTCGCTGCGCCGCTTCAACAAGGTGGTCGACTACATCCGCGAGCACATCGAGGAGGACGTGTCGATGGAGACGGCGGCCGATCTCGTTGGCATGAGCTACAAGATGTTCTCGCGCTGGTTCATGGAATGCACCGGCATCGGCTTCCGCCGTTACGTCATCAAGACGCGCATCAACAAGTCCTGCGAGTATCTGTTCTCGACATCGCGGTCGATCCAGGAGATCTGCTTCCTGGTCGGCTTCAACAACGTGTCCAACTACAACCGGCTGTTCCGCCAGATCATCGGCGTGACGCCGACCGAGTTCCGCCGCAAGTCGCAGGAAGCCAAGAGCTACGACTTCCCGCTCGAAGGCTTCGCCGCTGCCTGATCAGCCTTCGGTGACGGTGGGGAAATACGAACGCATGTGATCGTAGAGGCGCTTGAAGTTGGCAAAGCACCGTTCGTAGACGGCATTGACCGCCGGATCGGGCGTCAGCACCGTGGCCTTCTGGCGGGCGCCGAGCCAGTCGACGAGCTGACCGCGGTCGATCAGTCCGACGCCGTAGGCGGCGAGCACGGCGGCGCCGTAGGCGGCCTTGCCGCTGTTGGGCAGCACCCGCACCGGCCGGCCGGTAACGTTGGTGATGATCTCGAGCCAGAGGTCGGATTTCGAGACGTCGCCGACGACGGTCAACTGCTCCTCGAGGCCGTGGAAGGCTTCGCTGCCGTAGTCGATGTTGTTCTTGAGGGCGTAGGCGACGGCCTCCAGCATGGCCCGATAGAGGTGTGACTTGGTGTGGCCGAGCGTCAGACCGGTGACGGTGCCGCGGGCGTCGACGTCCCAGATCGGGCTGCGTTCGCCCATGAAATAGGGCAGCACCATCAGCCCGTTCGAGCCGGGCTGGATGGCGGCGGCGTGTTCGTCGAGCAGATCATAGGCCGAAACGCGGCGCTTGCCGGCGGTGAGCTGCTCGGCCAGGCGTTCGTTGTCGGCGAAATTGTCGCGGAACCATTGCACCACCGAACCGGCCGTGGCCGAGCCGCCATAGGAATAGGTCAGCGTCTCGCTGTCGAGCACGTAGGGCATGGAGACGAGGCCGGGGAACCGGCTGGCAGTGGCGTGGATGAAGCCCCAGCAGGTCGAAGAGCTCAGCATGGCCGCGTGCTGGCCTTCGCGCAGCACGCCGGCGCGCAGCGTGGCGATGGCGGCGTCGACGCCGCCGGCGCACACCGGCATGCCTTCCGACAGGCCGAGCAGGCGGGCGCCGGCCTTGTGCAGACGGCCGACCACTTCCTGCGAGCCGACCAGACGCTCGGGGAAGAAGTACTGGGGGATGTCGAGGATGTCGGCCATCTCCGGCGACCAGTTGCGCTTGGCCAGGTCGTAGACGCCGCCGATGTTGCAGGCCTGCGAATGGTCGACGGCGATTTCGCCGGTCAGGCGATAGACGATCTCGGCGTTGGGCGGCAGGAAGTAGTTGATGCGCGACCAGACGTCCGGCTCGTGATTCTTGATCCACAGGATCTTGGTGAAGCCGAAGTACGAATCGGCGCCGTTGCCGGTGATGGCGTAGAGGTCTTCGTCGGTGATGAGCTGGCGAACCTGTTCGCTCTCGAGCTTGGCGCGGCGATCGAGCCAGAGCAGGCAGGGGCGGATCGGCTGCATGCCGACGTCGACGGGAATGCCGGTGCCGCCGCCGATGGCCGAAATGGCCATGCCGGCAACGCGTTGGGGATTGACCGCCGAGCGCAGCAGCGAGTCCTGCACGGCGTGGGCGAGGGCGTGCAGCCAGACGTCCGACGACTGCTCGGCCCACAGGGTGCGCAGGCTGACGAAGCCGTATTCGGCGCGGCCCTGGCCAAGAATGGCGCCGTCCCTGTCGACGACGACGACCTTCACTGCGGACGTGCCCAAGTCTACGCCTAACACGCAGTCCACACCGGTCATCGGGGTAAAGCTCCTCTACCTGCCTCAGAACGGGGCCGGCGAAAACCGGGCGCCGTTTTGCAGTTTCAGGCGAGCGAACATTAGTCTATCTCGGCGCGTCGGTCCAATTGCAAATGCTGTGCATGGCTAACGATTGCCCCGACCAGACTTCGCGGCAGCAAAGGCGGCGGCGAGCACTTGCAGGTTTTGTCGCGAAGCATGATTCCCCGGCGGAGTTGCAGAAGAGATGTACCAGGGAACAGATGAGTGCCTGTCCGGCCGGATTGTCAGATCGGCCGCTGATCGACGGCCACCGACTTGATGAGCACGAAGACGTCGCGACCGACGGCCAGCGCCAGTTCGTCGACGGCCTGGCGGGTGAGCGACACCATCAGCCGGGTGCCGTCCTTGAGTTCGGTCTCGGCCAGCGCCGTCGGGCCGTCGGTGACGACGAGGTCGACGATGTGGGCGGCGAGCACGGTACGGATCGACAGCCGGCGCGGCCGCTCGGTGGCCAGCGACACGTCGACGCCGCGCACCACCACGTGCACGGTGCGGCCGACCGGACCGATGAGGCCGGACAGCCAGAGCCGCCCCGAGGGGTGCTCGACGGGCGTCAGGCCGTAGACCTTGTCCGGCTCGCCGAGCCGGCCTTCGAGGACCGAGGTGATCTGGAAGCGGTCGGGACTGTCGCCAATGCCGGTATGCAGCACCTGCCGGGCCGGCCCCAGGCGGACGATGCGGCCCTGCTCCATCACCGCCACCTCGCTGGCCAGGCGCGCCACTTCCTCGACGGCGTGACTGACGTAGAGGATGGGGATGGCGAACTCGTCGCGCAGGCGCTCGATGAGCGGCAGGATTTCCTGGCGCCGGTCCCAGTCGAGGGACGCCAGCGGCTCGTCCATCAGCAGCAGGCGCGGCGAGGCGAGCAGCGCCCGGCCGATGGCGACGCGCTGACGCTCGCCGCCCGACAGCGTCGCCGGGTGGCGCTGCAGCAGGTGGCCGATGCCGAGCGTGTCGATCACCGGCTCCTCGGCGATGCGCCGCTCGGCGCGCGGCGTGAAGTGGCGGCCGTAGCGCAGGTTGGCGAGCACCGTCAGGTGGGGAAACAGCAGGCTTTCCTGGAAGACGACGCCGACGCGGCGGCGGTGGGCGGGCAGGAAGATGCGCTGGTCGGTATCGGCAACCACCACGCCGCCGAGCACGATGCGGCCGCGATCGGGCCGGTCGAGGCCGGCGATCAGCCGGATGATCGACGACTTGCCCGAGCCGGACGGCCCGAACAGGGCCAGAATGCCGCCGTCGCTCTCGAAGGCGGCGCTGACGAGGAACTGGCCCTGACGGCGGCTGACGTCAACGGAGATCATGTCGCCGACCTCCTGAACCAGCGCGCCATCAGTTCGGAGACGATGAGGGCGCCGAGGCCGATGGCAACGGCGATGCCGGACAGGATGAGCGCCTCGGCGTCGCCGTCCGGCGACTGGCTGGCGGTGTAGATGGCCGAGGCGATGGTGCGCGTCTCGCCGGGGATGTTGGAGACGAAGGTGATGGTGGCGCCGAACTCGCCCAGCGCCTTGGCGAAGCCGAGCGTGCCGCCAACCAGGATGCCGGGCAGCGACAGCGGCAGCGTCACCAGAAAGAAGGTGACGACCGGACCGGCGCCAAGGGTGCCGGACGCCTGCTCGAGCCGGCGATCGACCGCTTCGATGGACAGGCGGATGGCGCGAACGATGATCGGCATGGCCATGACGGCGGCGGCGAGGGCCGCGCCGGTCCAGCGAAAGGCGAAGACGATGCCGAACGTGCGATCGAGAAAGGCGCCGATGACACCCTTGCGGCCCATGAGCAGCAACAGCGCGTAACCGGTGACCACCGGCGGCAGCACCAGCGGCAGGTGGATGATGCCGTCGAACAGCGCCTTGCCGGGAAAGTTGCCGCGCGCCAGGATCAGCGCGAACAGCGTGGCCACCGGCAGGGCCGCCAGCGTGGCGACGAGCGAAACCTTGAACGACAGGCCGATGGCGAGCCAGGCGTCGTGCGATAGTGCGAGCATCGGTGAGGTCGTCTCTCCGTCAGAGCGTCGGCCGGAAGGCGTGACCCCAAACGCCTTCCGACCGCGCGGTCGCTGTCTTCTCCGCTGATGGCGGATATGGGCGACAACTGCAAGCCCGTCGTCGCGGACGGCGGCGGGCGCTGGCTTTATTGAGCCGGCTTGGTAAAGCCTTCGGCAGCGAAGATGGCCTGGGCCGGCGCTTCCTTGAGGAAGGCCAGGAACGCCGCGGCGGCCGGCGCCGCCGTCTTGGTCAGACCGATCGGGTAGACGATCGGATCATGGCTCGTCTCGGGGAAAGTGGCCGCCACGACCACGCCCGGCTCGGCCTTGGCGTCGGTGCCGTAGACGATGCCGAACTTGGCCTCGCCGCGCGCCACCATCTGCAGCGCGACGCGGACGTTCTCCGCCGGCGCGAAATGCGGGGCGAGCGCGTCGTAGAGGCCGAGCTTCTTGAGCGCCGCTTCGGCGTAGGCACCGGCCGGCACGCTCTTGGCCTCGCCGACGGCGAGCCGTTCCTGACCGAGCGCCGCCGGCAGTGCCTTGGCGTCGGCGAGATCGATGGCAGCGGCGGCGTCCTTGGCCGCCACCAGCACCAGCGAGTTGCCGACCAGATTGTAGGCGCTGGCGCCGTCGATGAAGCCCTTGTCGACGCCGTACTTCATCCACTTGGTATCGGCGGAGATGAAGACGTCGGCCGGAGCGCCGGCTTCGATCTGCTTGGCCAGCGCGCCGGAGGCGGCCGGAGTGATGACAAGTTCGACGTCCTTGCCGCCGGACTTGTAGAGATCGCCGGCCTTCTGGATCGACGGCGCCACCGAAGCGGCGGCGAAGATCTTGATCTGATCGGCCGCCTGAGCGGTGGCAGCCATCAGGCCGAGGGCAAGCGAAGCTAGAATTGACAGGGTCTTGGACATGGGGTCGGGACTCCCTTCCTTTCGTTATGGCGTCGAACGCTATAACGATGGACGAAGCCTCGGCAAGCCCGAATTGCCATCAGGACGATGGCAAAAGGTGCAAGGGGCGCGGTCAGATGAGACCGCGCGCCAGCAGTTCTTCCTTGACGTAGGCGTAGAAGATCGGAGCGGCGATCAGGCCGGGAATGCCGAAGACCGCTTCCATGATCAGCATCACCGTCAGCATTTCCCAGGCGCGGGCGTTGATCTGGCCACCGACGATGCGGGCGTTGACGAAGTATTCCAGCTTGTGGATGGCCACCAGGAACACCAGCGAAGCGATGGCGGCGCCGGCCGACACGCCGAGACTGACGACGAAGATCACCGTGTTGGAGATGATGTTGCCGATCACCGGCATCAGCCCGACGATGAAGGTGACGGCGATCATCGTCTTCATCAGCGGCAGGTAGATGTTGAAGAACGGCAGGATGAGACCGATGAAGATGGCGGTCAGCGTGGTGTTGAGCAGCGAAATGCGCACCTGAGCGAAGACGACGCGCCGGAACGACAGCGCCAGACGGCTGACGCGATCATGCATCTCGTAGACCAGCGGCCCGCTGTCGGAGCGCTGACCGCGCCGGAACAGCACCAGCCCGCCGATGATGACACCGAACAGGATGTAGACGAGGATGCGACCGACGTCCTGACCGAACCGCTGCAGCGCCCAGACGTTCTCCTGCAGGAACTTGGCCGCCTGATGGCGCAGTTCCTCGGTGTTGGCGGGCAGGTAGTCGGCCGCCCAGGCCGGCAGATAGGTGCGGCCGGTTTCGAGCACCTGCACCATCTTGTTGAGCAGGGCGATGAAGCCTTCCGAGCCGTTGGAGAACAGCGACGACGCCGCGATGACGGCCGAGGTGATGCCGAGCGAGATCAGCGCCACGATGAAGATCAGCGCCACGGCCTTGCCGAACTCCTGCGTCCAGCCGGTGCGGGTGTTGAGCCAGGGTGAAACCAGGATCGCCGTCTCGTGCACCAAGAGACCGGCGAGCAGTCCGGCGAGCAGACCGACCTCGAGACAGACATACAGACCCACCGCCATGATGACATAGGAGGCGATGGCGACTGGAGCGGACGACAGCGGCTTATCCATCTTTTCCTTCGAATTCGAAATCCCGTTGGCCAACGTATAACCCAATCGGCACGACGGAAAAAAGAAGAAGCGCAACTTTGCCGGATGAACCGCTTTCCTCGCCGTCATTCGGCGGCGAGCGCGTCCGGTCCGCCCGGCGCCGTCTGCCAGCCGAGATCGGGCAGCTGGATCATGCGCTGGCCGCGCAGGTCCGAAGCGCAGATGAGGAAGCCGCGCTCTTCCATGTAGGCCAACAGCCGGCGCGCCCGGCTGGGCGAGCGGGTGCCGTAGGCCCGGGCGATTTCCTCGTCGGAGGGACAGGGCGCCTTGGCCAGCGCCGCCTTGGCGACCAACAGGAAGACGCCGCGCATGTCCTCGGGCAGCGCCGCCGCCACCAGCGTCGCCTGCTTCCAGACGTCCTCGTCGACCTCTGTGTTGGCAACGCCGGCCCGGCGCAGCGCCAGACGCTTGCGGAAGCCGGGCAGATCGAGGCTGTCGCCGGGCACGCGCTTGATGCGGCAACGCACGAGAAAGTCCTGGTACAGCATCGATACCGGCTGATAGGTCGCCTCCGGTTCGGCCATCATCTCACCGAGGATTTCCTCGATGCTGTCGTCGCGCGCCACCATGCCGAGCAGATCGGCCTGGGCCGGGTTGTCCTCGGGCGGCGGCGCCAGCGCCTGGCGCGACTGGGCGAGCTCGGCCAGGATGTCGGCGGTCGACACCTGCGGGCCGAGAGCACGCGGCGCCATCGGCTCGCCGGGGGCGGCACGGAAGATCAGCTCGCGGGCGTCTTCGGTCGGCTGTTCGGGCAGCGGCGTCAGCTTGGGGCCGCCACCGCGGCCGGTGGTGACGACGGTACCGATGCGCACGGGCAGCGGCCGGCGGCAGATGGACGGGCCGAGAGCGACGAACTCGCCGCGCTTGAGGTCGCGGAACATCTCGGCCTGACGCCGCTCCATGCCGAGCAGATCGGCGGCGCGGGCCATGTCGATGTCGAGGAAGGTGCGGCCCATCAGGAAGTTCGACGCCTCGGCGGCGACGTTCTTGGCCAGCTTGGCCAGGCGCTGGGTGGCGATGACGCCGGCGAGGCCACGCTTGCGGCCACGGCACATCAGATTGGTCATGGCCGACAGCGAGGCCCGGCGCGCTTCGCCGTCGGCTTCGCCCGAGGCGGCCGGGGCGAACAGCTGCGCCTCGTCGACCACCACCAGCATCGGGTACCAGTGATCGCGCTCGACCTCGAACAGGCCGTTGAGGAAGGCGGCGGCGGCCTTGACCTGGCCGTCAACCTCGAGCCCCTCAAGATTGAGCACCACCGACACGCGGTGGCGTCGGACACGCTCGGCGATCAGCATCAGGTCGCGCTCGGAACCGACGGCGTCGACGACGACGTGACCGAACTTGTCGGCCAGCGTCACGAAGTCGCCTTCCGGGTCGATCACCGCCTGCTGCACCCAGCTGGCGCTCTGTTCGAGCAGGCGGCGCAGCAGATGCGACTTGCCCGAACCGGAATTGCCCTGCACCAGCAGGCGCGTTGCCAGGAGTTCTTCAAGATCGAACGCGGCGCGTCCGCCGTTCGTCCGTTCGCCGATATCCACGCTGACGGTCATATCGCTCCGCTTCTTGGGCTGCTCTCTGGTGGCAGCACCTGCTTTTCCGCGTCACCGCGCGCGGCGCCGGTCGGATCGGGGCCCTTATTCGGCCGATTCGGCCCGGATTGTCCAAGGCGCGATGAGGGTGCTAGGAAGTGGTCCACGATTCAATCGACCGGCCGGGGGCCAGATCATGGTCAGGATAGCACTCGTCACCATCTCCGACCGCGCCTCGCGCGGCGAATATCAGGACCTGTCGGGACCGGCCATGCGGGCCTGGCTCGACAAGGCCGTCGTCAGCCCGTGGGAAGCGGTGGTGCGGGTGATCCCCGACGGCATCGACAGCGTGCGGCAGACGCTGATCGCCCTCTGCGACGAGGAGAAGGTCGACCTGATCTTCACCACCGGCGGCACCGGCCCGGCGCCGCGCGACCTGACGCCGGAGGCCATGGTCGGGGTGATCGAGAAGGAGCTGCCCGGCTTCGGCGAACTGATGCGCAAGATCAGTCTGGAAAAGGTGCCGACCGCCATTCTGTCGCGCCAGAGCGCCGGCACGCGTGGCCGGACGCTGATCGTCAACCTGCCGGGCAAGCCGTCGTCGATCAACGTCTGCCTCGACGCGGTGTTTCCGGCCATTCCTTATTGTCTCGACCTGATGGAGGCCGGACGCATCGACACCGATCCGGCGGTCTGCGCCGCCTTCCGTCCCGCCTGAGACAGGCGGGACGGAAACAGCCGTTCGATCAGACCGTGCCCGGCTTGAGCATGCGCATCAAGGTCGAGTCCTTGAGCAGGAAGTGGTGATAGAGCGCCGCGCCGGCGTGGACGACGATCAAGACGATGAAGGCCGGCTGGCCGGCTTCATGCAGCTCGCCGACCGGCAAGGTGGTGTACTGGGCCAGGAGGCCGGTGACCGGCATGGCGAACAGCAGCAGGTAGAACAGCCAGTGCAGCGCCTCGCCGGCCTTGACCTGCAGCGCCGGCCCCGGCACCGAGGCCGGCACGCCGACGGTGAGACGCAGGGCCAGGCGGATGACGACCAGCGCCAGAATGGCGACGCCGATATAAATGTGCAGGTTGCCGCCGATGACGGTGGCCGTCGACGGGGCGTCGCCGCCTTCGGTCAGGTACTTGTCGAGGGCCCGGTGGTAACGCTTGATGTCCTCGCCGAACACCAGCTGATAAAACACCAGCGCCGCGATGGCCCAGTGCAGCGTCACCTGCAAATACGAATAACCTTTGGAATTTCCGCTCACCCTACGTCTCCATGCCTGACACTGGCCGGAAATGCCGACCTCATACGTAGTTCCAACTAGGGCGTCCGTTGGGCGAAGCCAAGACAAATCGCCGTTGTCGGAAGCTAGCACAGGATAACTTGCGCGTCAGTTACGCTTGAGCGCCGCCGCCAGCGCGGTTCGAACAGGTCGTCGATGCGCAACCATGACGCACGACGACAAACGCAATGGCACGCCCCCCCTGTTCGCCGCGCTCGACGTCCTCCGTGGTGCCGTCGTCGGCCGTGGCATGCCGAAGCACCGGCACCAGGAGTTCATCAAGTTCCTCAACGCCGTCGAACGGGCCGAGCTGGCCGTCCAGATCGTTCACGCCGTCCTCAGCAGCTACGCCACCCACAAGCGCCCGCAGGTCAGAAGTGGCTCGCCGATCATCGGCGTTGGGTGTTCCATTTCCCCCGACCTCGGTCTCATGCCTCAGTGCCGACGAGAACGTCTTCTCGGCGCGCACCCGAAGAGCCGTCCGGCGCGGCGTCGCAATCTCTGTCGCCGACCTCCAGGACATCATTCGCGCTTACATCCGAAAGCGGAACGCCTGTCCCAAGCCCTTCATCTGAACCAAGCCGGCCGAGACCATCACCACCAAACTCAGGCGGCGGCCTCTGTCATCCGACAGAGTTCAGTGCAATAGAGGGCAGCAGTTGTCCCGCAGCACAGGCTTAGCGGTCACGCAAGCGTTTCGCCAACTGGCGGGGACGATCCAGGCGTGTTTAACTGGGTCAACGCAGCCACGGGAAAAGAGCGGATCAGAAGCAAATGAGTTTTGGAAATCAACGCCCCGGACAGGCGCTGTTCCGGAACGACGTGCATGCGCTGAGGGCGCTCGCCTCCGTCTTCGTTCTGGTCTTCCACATTAACCCCGATATGTTGCCTGGGGGCTTTGCCGGAGTCGACATCTTCTACGTCATTTCCGGTTTCGTTATTTTTCGCGGGCTATTCGCTAATGAAGAGCACAGGGGCGTGATCGCCTTCTACCGTCGTCGCTTTTTTCGTATCTTTCCCAACATCATTGCCACCACCGGCGTGACGCTTGTCGTCGGCTTCGCGCTCATGACGCCGGATGAACTTTCAAACCTCGGCGGCTCGGCACTTGCGTCGTTGTTTTCAGTCTCCAACTTCTATTTTGCCGATCGCCTAGGCTACTTTTCGCCGGCCGTCACGGTCACGCCGCTCATTCATTTCTGGTCGCTGGCCGTCGAGGAGCAGTTCTACATCCTGACCCCGCCGCTTCTGATACTGTTTGCTTGGTGCCGGACGATGCACAGCAAGATCATCGCCATTCTCGCGATCATCGTCCTGTCCTTTGCCGCCAATTGCCTGATGGTCTACGTCCTCAACGACACAACCAAGGCTTTCTATTTCCCCTTCACCCGCTTCTGGGAGATCGGTCTCGGCGTGCTGCTGGCAGCGGTTGAGCCTTACGTGAGCCTCAAGCCTTCGGTACGCCGGCTGGCGCTTGGCCTCGGCCTCGTGGGCCTCATCGCAACCGGGTTCTCCCTCACGGCGGAGCTTCCCTTTCCCGGCCTAGCCGCGCTGTTGCCGACGCTGGCAGTCGCGCTGTTTATTGTCGCCGCCGCCGAAGCCGAGCCGAACGCCGCGCCGTTGTTCAAGCTGAGGCCCGTCGTCTTCCTCGGCGATGTTTCCTACGCGCTCTACATCGCGCATTGGCCGATCATCGCTTTCTGGAACATCGTCCGTGGCACGGAAAAGACCTGGCAGGCCGAACTGGTGCTGTTCGCCCTCTGCCTTGCCGCCGCCGTTGCTCTGCGCCAGCTGATCGAGCTGCCGTTCATCCGCCTCGGCCGGCGACCCAGCGTGGCACGCCCAGCGCTTGGCCTTGCCGGCGGCATCGCTGCACTGACCTTCGTTGCCGTCGCAGCCGTAGTGGCTAACGGCTTTCCCATTCGTCTGAACGCTGAGGCGCGGGAGCTGATCGCTCGCGTGAACGCCACTCCTCACCATAGCGCGACTTGTCGAACGCCCGGCTTCAGCTATGTTGCACCAACGAGCCATTTCGCGCAGTGTGGCGCCGACGCCAACCCACGCTATCTGGTCGCCGGCGACTCTCACGCCGGTATGATATCCGCAGAACTGAATGGACGTCTCGCCGAGCACGGCTTTTCAGGCTTGCTCTCTGTCATGGCCGACTGCCAGATGTTGTTCGGCACGACGACGACCAAGGCGAAAAACCGAGCGAGCTGTGCTGCGTTGCACGAGGATATCCTGAAAGTCGTCCGACAAGAGAAAATCGACCTTGTCATCCTAGTCAACCGTTGGGCCAACATCGTCTCGCCAGTTCGCGCGCCGTATGACGGCGGAAAGCCCAAAGGCCTCTACGACGCGAACAAGGGCGAGCCCATTGCCTTCGCCGAAGCACTCGACCGGACAATCCGAGCGATCCGAGAAGCGGGCGCCGACGTGCTCATCGTTTCCCCGGTTCCGGAGTTCAATTTCAACGTCTCCTCCGCGGTCCTGCGGCAAGCCCTAATCGGGGTTCCCGCTCCCAAGACGCGCCGGGCCGAAGTCGATCTCCGACAGTCCTATGTCATGCCGGCCATGTTAGCCGCCGGCAAGGAAGACGGCGTCGGCGTCATCGATACAGACGACATGCTTTGCGATGCCGTCACCTGCGCCTATGAGCGCAACGGTCTGCCGTTATACGAAGACGCAAACCACCTGAACGCCATAGGCGCTGAGTTGGTGACCGCTACGATCGCCGACGCAGCGGAAAAATACCTCGACGCCCGAGCGGCCGCGAAGACGTCGATGAGTCTGCAACCAGTTCGATAGGCAGTAGGATCGGTCTGTTTTTGCCGAAATCGCCCGAAGCCGCGTAGAACTGCATCGCGATTTCTCCATTCTCGATGCTTCGCCGCCCTGATGAGGCATGCGTGAAACTGGGGAACGGCGGGATCATGAGGCGGAGAATTCGTTTGCGTCCTTGATCTTGATGCCGCTGGCGAAGCTGACACCTAGACGAACCCGATTTCCTCCGCATCGTGTCGGCAGTGGTCTCACTGTCCTTTGACAGCGTTCTCGGCGCACTCTTCACACCGCCTGCAGCCCTTTTGGGGGACTTGGCGGCGGTGTCCGTCGTCAAGTCCTGCGTCTGGACAAGCGGCCAGAGACCATCCTCGCCAAGCTCCAGCGGCTGCCTGTTCCAACCGACTAGGGCATCCGCCGATCAGGTTGAAACAGCCTGATCGATAAGCGGCTGCTCAATCCTTTGACTCTGGAGCGATTTCTTATCGACCTGACGATTCAGTCAGGTCGGAAAGCGCTCTACGGTGGTGCACTGGCACAGGATAACTTGCGCGTCAGTTACGCTTGAGCGCCGCCGCCAGCGCGGCCGCCAGCGCGCCGCCGCTGTCGCCGGAGCGCGGCGGCGTCGGCTTGCCCGGACGCGGACCGCCGCCCGAGGGGCGGCCGGCGGCCGAACCGTCGTCCTTCTTCATGGAAAGGGCGATGCGCTTGCGCTTGGCGTCGACCTCGACCACCCGCACCTTGACGACGTCGCCGGCCTTGACGACGTCGCGCGGGTCCTTGACGAAGCGGTCGGCCAACTGACTGACGTGGACGAGGCCATCCTGATGCACGCCGATGTCGACGAAGGCGCCGAAGGCGGCGACGTTGGTCACCGTGCCCTCGAGCACCATGCCAGGCTTGAGATCGGCAATGTCCTCGACCCCCTCGGCGAAGGCGGCGGTGCGGAAGGCCGGGCGCGGATCGCGACCGGGCTTTTCGAGCTCGCTCAGGATATCGCGCACCGTCGGCAGGCCGAAGCGCTCGTCGACGAAGCTGGCCGGGTTGAGCCCCTTGAGCAGGGCGCTGTCGCCCATCAGGGCGCGGACGTCGCGACCGCAGGCGGCGACGATCTTGCGGGCGAGACCATAGGCCTCCGGATGCACCGAGGAGGCGTCGAGCGGCTCGTCGCCGCCGCGAATACGCAGGAAGCCGGCGCAGAGCTCGAAGGTGCGGGCGCCGAGGCGCGACACCTTCATCAGTCCCTTGCGGTTCTGGAACGGTCCCTCGGCGTTGCGATGGGCGACGATCGCCTCAGCCAGCGAGGCGCCGAGACCGGACACGCGGGCCAGCAGCGAGGCGGAGGCGGTGTTGAGATCGACGCCGACGGCGTTCACCGCGTCCTCGACGACGGCGTCGAGCGCCTTGGCGAGGTGCCCCTGGTCGACGTCGTGCTGATACTGGCCGACGCCGATCGACTTGGGATCGATCTTGACCAGTTCGGCCAGCGGGTCCTGCAGGCGGCGAGCGATGGAGACGGCGCCGCGCAGCGACACGTCGAGGTCGGGGAACTCGGCGGCGGCCAGCTCGGAGGCCGAATAGACCGAAGCGCCGGCCTCGCTTACCACCACCTTGATCGGCTTGGGCGCCGGCAGGTCGGCGAGCAGCGTGGCGACGAGACGGTCGGTGTCGCGGCTGGCGGTGCCATTGCCGATGGCCACGAGCTCGACCTTGTGGCGGACGATCAGCGCCTTGAGGGTAGCAATGGTGCCCGAAACATCGTTCCTGGGCGGATAGGGATAGACGGTGCTGGTGGCTAGCACCTTGCCGGTACCGTCGACGATGGCCACCTTGACGCCGGTGCGGATACCGGGGTCGAGGCCCATGGTGGCGCGCGAGCCGGCCGGGGCGGCCAGCAGCAGGTCCTTGAGGTTGTCGGCGAAGACGCGGATGGCCTCGGTCTCGGCCCGCTCGCGCAGGCTGGCCATCAGATCGAGCGACAGCGACAGCTGCAGCTTGACGCGCCAGGTCCAGCGGCAGACGTCGAACAGGAAGCCCTCGGCGGCAAGCTTGGCCGGCACGTTGATGGCAAAGGCGGCGGCGATCATCCGCTCCACCGGCTTGACCGGTGCCGGATCGTCGGCGTCGATCTCCAACTCGAGGCTCAGCACCTCCTCGTTGCGGCCGCGCAGCATGGCCAGGGCCCGGTGGCTCGGCGTGGTGGCCCAGCGTTCGCGGTGGTCGAAATAGTCGGCGAACTTCTCGCCGGCGGCTTCCTTGCCGGTGATGACCGAAGCGCGCAGCACGGCGCGGTCCCGCATGTAGGCGCGCAAGGTGCCGACCAGCTCGGGCGTTTCGGCGAAGCGTTCGGCGAGGATGTCGCGGGCACCATCCAGGGCGGCCTTGATGTCAGGCACCTGATCGCCGAGGTAGGCCTCGGCCGCCGCGCGCGGCTCGAGCGTCCGGTCGGAGAACAGCGCCTCGGCCAGCGGCCCGAGGCCCTTCTCGCGGGCGATCTCGCCCTTGGTGCGGCGCTTGGGCTTGAAGGGGGCGTAGAGGTCTTCGATCTCCGCCTTGGTGGTGGCCGCGGCGAACTTGGCCGCCAGCTCAGGCGTCAGCTTGCCCTGCCCCTCGACGGCGGCCAGCACGGCGGCCCGACGCGCCTCGCGCTCGCGCAGATAGCCAAGCCGCTCTTCGAGCTTGCGCAGCTGGGTATCGTCGAGACCGCCGGTCACTTCCTTGCGGTAGCGAGCGATGAACGGCACGGTGGCGCCTTCGTCGATCAGCGCCACGGTCGCCTCCACCTGCGGCGGCCGGCAGCCGATTTCGGCGGCGATCTCGACGGCGATGCGGCGTTCAGTTTCTGCGGCGATCATGGCGGCTCCGGTCGGCGGCGCGATGGCGCAGCGACGGGCCGCGACAGGGCGCCCCAGGTTGTGGCGGCGCGGGTCCTGCCTGAGAGCGACCGACGCCGCGCGGGGACGGGGCGCGACCATAGGCGGCCGTCCGGCCGCAGGCAACAGCCAAGCGGCGGCGGATCGTCACCCGTCAACAGCCCCGTGCGGCCAGACGTTCGGCACGCCGGCATGGCGCCGGGCACCGATGCCGCGGCGCCGGACAACGTCGCCGATCAGGCGGCGGCATCGCGGTTCGAGACGACCTTGAGCTTGGGCGCCTTGGCCTTGGCAGGCTTGTCAGCCGGCGTTTCGGCAGCAGCGGCAGTCGCCGGCTTCTTGGTGGTCTTCTTGGCGGCAGCGGCAGCGGCCGGCTTGTCGGCCTTCGGCGCCCGCGGCTTGCGCGGCGCCCGCTTGGGCTTCTCGGCGGAAGCAGCTTCGGCGCTGGCAATTTCGGCGTCGACGCTGGCTACGGCGGCGGCCCAATGCTGATCGGCACGGCCTTCGGGATGCCCCTCGGACACCCAGATCTCGTAAGCGCGGGCGCGAATTCGTTCTTCGCGATCGGACATGCTTCAGTCCTTCCTGTTGGACACCAGAGCGCTCCGGTCAAACACCGGAACCAAGGTATGAGAGTACAATCCACTGCGAGCGTCAAGAGTTGCCAACATTACCGAGATATTCGCCGGCGAGCACGCGACTGGCGAGCGATGCACTCGGCAGACATGAGGGATGCAGAATGAGCATAGAACGGTTCATCCTGCTGAAATACGAAGCGAATGGAATGAAAAATTCCACAATCGCATTTCGATCATTTTCGTTTATTCGGCAAACGCACGAAGACTGCGTATTTGCGCGGCGATACAACGCCAATACAAGCAACTCATAGTCAAGATTTCAACGCGCGGCTGCGCTCGCATCCCTGCGGGCGCGTTGCAGGCGAATCACCAAGGCCACTCAGGCGATGGAGGCGCGGATGCGCGGACCAAGACCCCGCACCGCGGCAACAAGCGCGGCGACGTCGGCGGTGACGAGGCGGCCGTCGGTCACCAACTGGCGGCCGGCAACGAACACGTCGGTGACATCCGAGCGGTTGGACGAATAGACGATGTGGGTGATCGGGTCGAACAGCGGCACGGCGTGCAGCCGGTCGATGGCCAGGAGCAGGAAGTCGGCGGCCTTACCAACCTCGATCGAGCCGAGCCGGTCTTCGACACCCAGCGCCCGGGCGCCGTTGATCGTCGCCATGGCCAGGATCTGGCGCGTCGACAGCACGCCGGCGTCGCCCCGCACCGCCTTGTGCAGCGTGGCGGCGAGGCGCATGGCCAGCCACATGTCGAGATCGTTGCCGGAGATGGCGCCATCGGTGCCGAGCGTGACATTGACGCCGGCCGCCACCAGCTCGGCGATGGGCGCGAAACCGGAGGCCAGCTTGAGGTTGGACATGGGGTTGTGGACGACGTGCGTGCCGGTCGCGGCGAGCAAGGTCCGTTCAGCCTCGGAGAGGTGGACGCAGTGGGCCAGCACGGTGCGCGGTCCCAGCAGTTCAAGCGCGGCAAGGTGCTCGATGACGCGCCGGCCGTAGCGCTCGACGACGGTGGCCTGTTCGGCCGCTGTCTCGGCGGCGTGGGTGCAGAAGAAGCCGGCGTGCCGGCGGGCGATGGCACCGGCTTCGACGAGATGGTCGGGCCCGACGGTATAGGTGCCGTGGGCATGCACGCCGGCGATCACCGCCTCGTCGCGGCCGGTCATGGCGAAGAACGCCTCGGCGTCGGCGGCACGGCGATCGGCCGAGCGGCCGTCCATACCGGGATAGTCGAAGAAGATGCCGCCGGTGGCAACCCGCATACCCAGCGCCGCCGCCGCCGCCACCGTCGCCTCGGGGAACCAGAACATGTCCATCACCGTGGTGACGCCGGACAGCAGCAGCTCGGCCAGACCGAGTTCGGCGCCAAGGCGGCAGGTGCGGCGATCGAGGATGGCGCGCTCTGCCTTCCACACCGTCTGCAGCCACGGCTCCAGCGGCAGGTCTTCCACCAGGCCGCGAAACAGGCTGTCGCCGGCGTGGCAGTGCATGTTGACGAGACCGGGCATCAGGATGCGCTCTTCTGCCTCGATGACCTCGGCGGCGTCGTCGCCGATGTGGGCGGCCGGACCGACGGCGACGATGCGGCCATCGGTCACGGCGACAGCGCCATCGTCGATCACTCGCATGTCTCCATCGCAGGTGACGAGGTGGGCGGCGCGGACGATCAGATCATGGGGCGGCATGGCAGTCTCCTCGCCGGCGCGGCGCGATTTGTCTTTGGCCGCAGACAATGCCAAGCTCGGCGCTTCGTCAAGACGAGGAGAGACCATGTCGCTGTCGTTCGTCGCCCCGACCGGCCAGGGCGAGTTCCCCACCCGCGAGCGCTGCCACATCACCGAGCTTTGCAACAGCCCCGCCATCGCCGACGTGTCGGTGGCCCGCGCCCGCGTCGAGGTGGGCGTCACCACCGAGCGGCACGTGCTCGACTGCCACGAGACCTACATCATCGAACAGGGGACGGGCCGCTTCGAGGGCGGCGACGGCGAGACGGTCGAGGTGGCGGCCGGCTGGTCGATCGACATTCCCGCCGGCACGGCGCAACAGATCACCAACACGGGTGTCGTTGATCTGGTGTTCCTGTGCATCTGCCGCCAGCGTTTCAAACCGACCGATTATCACCCAACGCCGGAGGGCGCCAACATCTGATCTGGCTTGCTGGGCCCGATGACCATCAGCCAGGATTGCACCGCCATTACTTAACTCGCCTCAAGCGAAAGTGCCGCTGTAATCCGCATTTTTGCCAGTGTTATGTTTGTATTAACTAAACATGGCTAGCCTGGGTACTTCCTTCCCTACCGCGTTATCGAGGGTCGAATGTCCAGCATTCAGGATGGTTCGCAGGACTGGCGCCAACGCCTTGCATTTCATGGTGTTTCGGCCTCTACCGGTGAAACGTTGCGCACCCACAAGGCCTACGTTCTCAAGATCATGCCGGCGGCTCTCGAGGCCTTCTACGCGCATGTGGCGTCGTTTGAGGCGACGCGGCGACTGTTCCGCTCGTCCGAGCACATGCAGCACGCCAAGGACATGCAGCTGCGCCATTGGAGCGTTGTCCTCGACGGCCGCTTCGACGCCCCGTATTTCGAATCGGTGAGCAAGATCGGCCGCACGCATCAGCGCATCGGCCTCGAACCGACGTGGTACATCGGCGGCTACAACTTCCTGCTGGTCGCTCTGCTGGCCCAGGTCGACAAGGACTTCCCCAACAGCCGCCTGAGCGCCAAGGCGCGCCAGACGCGTACCGACCTGATGGCCGCCCTGGCCAAGGCGGTGATGATCGATATGGACTTCGCCATTTCCGTCTACATCGAGGTCGGCCGGCAGGAACGGGCGGCGACGCTCGCCGAACTGGCCCAGGCCTTCGAGCAGAGCGTCGGCCGGCTCGGCGACAGCGTATGGTCGGCGGTCGGTCGCCTGACCGGCCTGTCGGACACACTGCACGGCGCCACCGGTGCCGCCATGCACAAGGCGAGCGGGGTGGCCACCGCCGCCAGCGCCGCCTCTGGCAACGTTCAGACGGTGGCGGCCGCCACCGAGGAGCTGACGGCCTCGATCTCGGAAATCTCCCGGCAGGTGACCGAAGCCAAGCGCGTCGCCGCCGTGGCCTCCGAGGACACCGCCCGCACCAGCCAGGAAATCAAGGCGCTGTCGGAAGCGGCCCAGCGCATCGGCGACGTCATCGAACTGATCAACGACATCGCCTCCCATACCAACCTTCTGGCCCTCAACGCCACCATCGAGGCGGCCCGGGCCGGGGAAGCAGGCAAGGGCTTCGCCGTCGTCGCCGCCGAGGTCAAGCAGCTGGCCGACCAGACGGCCAAGGCCACCTCGACGATCACCAGCCAGATCGGCGACATCCAGGCGACGACGCAGCTGGCCGTCACCTCGATCAACGCCATCTCCAGCGTCATCGTGTCGATGTCGCATATTTCCAACGCCATCGCCGCCTCGGTCGAGGAGCAGTCGGTGGCCACCGCCGATATTGCGCGCAACCTGCAGCAGGCGGCGGCCGGCACCGCCGACGTCTCGACCTTTATCGCCGGCGTTTCCGCCGCCAACACCGACGCCGTCGCCACCACCGACGCCGTGCGCCAGGCGGCCGACGACCTCGACGCCATCGCCAAGCAGTTCCGCGGCGAACTCGGCGGCTTCGTCGCGCGCATCCGCGCGGCCTGACGGCCGGCGACACCGTTGCCGTTCTGGCGGGCCCTCGGGCGGGAAGCGAACGCTTTGCCGCCCGAGGGCCCTTGCAATTTGTCGAAAAGCGCCGCAACGCTCTGGCAAGCTCATCTTTTCGGACGGATTGCACCATGCCTGCCTATCGTTCCCGCACCTCCACCCACGGTCGCAACATGGCCGGCGCGCGCGGCCTGTGGCGCGCCACCGGCGTCAAGGAATCCGACTTCGGCAAGCCGATCATCGCCGTGGTCAACTCCTTCACCCAGTTCGTGCCCGGACACGTCCACCTCAAGGACGTCGGCCAGCTGGTGGCGCGCGAGATCGAGAAGGCGGGCGGCCTCGCCAAGGAATTCAACACCATCGCCGTCGACGACGGCATCGCCATGGGCCACGACGGCATGCTGTACTCGCTGCCCTCGCGCGATCTCATCGCCGACAGCGTCGAATACATGGTCAACGCCCATTGCGCCGACGCCATGGTGTGCATCTCCAACTGCGACAAGATCACCCCGGGCATGCTGATGGCGGCGCTGCGCCTCAACATTCCGGCCGTCTTCGTGTCGGGTGGACCGATGGAAGCGGGCAAGGTGCTGCTGTCGACCGGCGTCTCCAAGTCGGTCGACCTCATCGACGCCATGATCGCCGCCGCCGACGACAAGGTGTCGGATGCCGACGTCCAAGCCTACGAGCGCTTCTCCTGTCCGACCTGCGGCTCCTGCTCGGGCATGTTCACCGCCAACTCGATGAACTGCCTCACCGAGGCGCTCGGCCTCAGCCTGCCGGGCAACGGCTCGATGCTGGCGACGCACGCCGACCGCAAGGCGCTGTTCCTCGAGGCCGGCCGGCTGATCGTCGACCTCTGCAAGCGCTATTACGAGGGCAATGACGAGAGCGTGCTGCCGCGCTCCGTCGCCACCTTCGCCGCCTTCGAAAACGCCATGACGCTCGACATCTCCATGGGCGGTTCGACCAACACGGTGCTGCATCTCTTGGCCGCCGCCCAGGAGGCGGGCGTGCCGTTCACCATGGCCGATATCGACCGCCTGTCGCGGCGCGTGCCCTGTCTCAGCAAGGTGGCGCCGGCCGTCGCCAACATCCACATGGAAGACGTCCACCGCGCCGGTGGCATCTTCGGCCTGCTGGGCGAACTCGACCGGGCCGGCCTGCTCGCCACCGAGCTGCCGACCGTGCACGCGCCGTCGCTGAAGGCGGCGATCGAAAAGTGGGACGTCATGCAGTCCAACTCGCCGGACGTGCGCAAGTTCTTCGCGGCGGCGCCGGGCGGCGTGCCGTCGATCGAGGCATTCAGCCAGGAGCGGCGCTGGGACGAGCTTGACCTCGACCGCCGCCAGGGCGTCATCCGCTCGGTGGACAGCGCCTATTCCAAGGACGGCGGCCTGGCCGTGCTCTACGGCAACATTGCCCTCGATGGCTGCATCGTCAAGACGGCCGGCGTCGACGACAGCATTCTGGTGTTCGAAGGTCCGGTGAAGATCTACGAGAGCCAGGAAGGGGCGGTGAAGGGCATCCTGAGCGGCGACGTGACGGCCGGCGACGTCGTCGTCATCCGCTACGAAGGGCCGAAGGGCGGCCCGGGCATGCAGGAAATGCTCTACCCGACCAGCTATCTGAAGTCGAAGGGCCTCGGCAAGGCCTGCGCGCTCCTGACCGATGGCCGCTTCTCCGGCGGCACTTCGGGTCTTTCCATCGGCCACGCCTCGCCGGAAGCCGCCGAAGGCGGCGCCATCGGCCTCGTCGAAGCCGGCGACCGCATCCGCATCGATATCCCGAACCGCACCATCGCGCTGATGGTATCGGACGAGACGCTGGCCGCCCGCCGCGCCGCCATGGACGCCAAGGGCAAAGACGCCTGGAAGCCGGAGAAGCCGCGGGCCCGCAAGATCTCGGCGGCGCTGCGGGCCTACGCCGCCATGGCCACCTCGGCCGCCAAGGGCGCCGTGCGCGACGTCAGCCAGATCGAAGGCTGAACCCCGCCTTCCCTCCCGTTTTCGCACCCGACGCCGCCGGATGCCCTCCGGCGGCGTTGTCGTCCGCGGATGGCCGATCGCCTCGCCGAACAGACAAAGACCCGGCCGCCTGCGCGACCGGGTCCTGTCCTGCTCGGGTATCGTCGTGCCGGAGCGGCTTACTTCTTGGCCTGATCGACCTGAATGGCGGTCAGGGCAATGGTGTAGACGATGTCGTCGACGAGAGCGCCGCGCGACAGGTCGTTGACCGGCTTGCGCAGGCCCTGCAGCATCGGACCGACCGACACGACGTTGGCCGAACGCTGCACCGCCTTGTAGGTGGTGTTGCCGGTGTTGAGGTCCGGGAAGATGAAGACGTTGGCGTGGCCGGCCACGGGCGAACCCGGCGCCTTCTGCTTGCCGACGCTTTCCACCGAGGCGGCGTCGTACTGGATCGGGCCGTCGACCACGATTTCCGGCCGGCGTTCCTTGACGAGCGCGGTGGCCTCGCGGACCTTGTCGACGTCGCTGCCGGTGCCGGAGGTGCCGGTCGAGTAGGAGATCATGGCCACAGCCGGATCGATGCCGAAGGCGCGGGCGCTGTCGGCCGACTGGGTGGCGATTTCGGCCAGTTCAGCCGCCGACGGATCGGGGTTGATGGCGCAGTCGCCGTAGACCAGCACCTGATCGGGCATCAGCATGAAGAACACGCTGGAGACGATCGAGTTGCCGGGGGCCGTCTTGATGAGCTGCAGCGCCGGACGCACCGTCGAGGCGGTGGTGTGCACGGCACCGGAGACCAGACCGTCGACGTCGTCCATGGCCAGCATCATGGTGGCAAGCACGACATTGTCTTCAAGCTGGGCTTCGGCCTGCTGCGACGTCAGCCCCTTGGACTTGCGCAGTTCGACCATCGGCGCCACGTACTTGGAGCGGATGACGGCGGGATCGATGATCTCGAGGTCGGCCGGCAGTTCGATGCCATGGGTGGTGGCCACGTCCCTGATGGCGGTCGGGTTGCCAACCAGCACGCAGCGGGCGATGCGCTTCTGGGTGCAGATGACGGCGGCCTTGATGGTGCGCGGCTCGTCGCCTTCCGGCAGCACGATGCGGCGATTGGCGGCGCGCGCCTCCTGGATCATGCGATGGCGGAACATCGGCGGCGTCATCAGACCGGCGTTGGAGCGGGCAGCGGCCGGCGCCAGCGGCTTGAGGTCGACGTGGTCGGCGACATGCTCGACCAGCTTCTCCATGCGCTCGACGTCCTCGTGACGGACGCGGCGGTCCATGGCGTTGAGGCGGATGGCGACGTCGTAGGTCTGCAGTTCGGTGGTCAGCACCGGCAGGTCACCGAAGCGCGGCGCCAGGAACTCGTCGATCGACGGGGCCATCGGTTCGTCGCAGGTCAGCAGCAGGCCGGAGATCGGCATGCCCGAGGCGCGGGCGAGCGCGGTGGTGATGATCAGGTCGGAGCGGTCGCCCGGCGTGACGATCAGCGTGCCGGGGCGCAGTGCCTTGACCAGCTTGTCGGGGCTGCGGGCGGCGATGACGATCTCGCCGACGCGGGCCTTCTTGATGTCGCCGGGACGCAGGATGCCGAAACCGAGATCGCTGGCCACATCGATGAGGCGGGGCGCGTTGAGCGCCGGCTCATCGGACGTGACGGCCAGAATGGGCACACCGATCTTGGCGGCCTTGAGCGCCGCGGCCAGTTCCTCGGCCTTGGCGTCGCCACCGCGGACGCGACCAACGATCAGGCCGGCGAACGGACGGCCCTCGGTCAGGAAGCGATGCTGGGCGTCGGCGACATCGCCGACGATCGACTTCACCGTGGCGTCGAGACCGGGCACCACCGGCACGATCTCGGCCGACAGGCTGCGGCCCATGGCGATGTCGATGTCGGCGGTCAGCGGGTGGGTGGTGGAGGGCAGCAGCCCCTCGACGATGACGATGGAGTTGTCGCCGCGCGCTTCTTCGACCAGCGCCACGATCTCCTCAAGGAGCGTGAACAGGTTGCCGGAGCGGATCATTTCCTCGGCGCGCTCGGCCGGAATCGGATCGGGCGTCTTGAGGCCGAGCAGCGTGCGGGCGAAGTGGGCCGAACGGTCGAGACCGTCCGGATAGGCCTCGGGGTCGGCCACCGGCTTGGCGAAGCCGACGTTGAAGCCCTCGCGCTGGAAGGCGCGGACGAGGCCGAGGGCGACCGACGAAATGCCGTGCTGACTCGACGTCGGGGCCAGGAAGATGGTCCGGTAAGACGGTTTCGGGTTCATCTTGCTCTTATCCTCACTTGCCGCTCGCCGGGACGAGGCCGGCCAGTTCAGCGGTATCCTCGGCGATCATCCACTCTTCGTCGGTCGGGATGACGATGGCCACCGGCTTCTTCGACTTGGAGATGATGCCCGACTTGCCGCCGTAGATCTTGGCGTTGGCCTCCTCGTCGAGGTCGAGACCAAGGGCGGACAGGCGCTTCAGCGTCCGCGAACGGATGTAGGCGGAGTTCTCGCCGATGCCGCCGGTGAAGGCGACGGCGTCGAGGCGCGGCATGACCGCCGTCAGCGCGCCGATGTAGCGCACGAGGCGATGGACGAACACGTCGAGGGTCTCCTCGGCCTGCTTGTTGCCGTTCTCGGCCGCCTCGGTCAGCGTGCGGCAGTCGTTGGACAGTTCGGACAGGCCGAGCAGGCCGCTCTCGCGGTTGGCCATCTTCTCGAGGCCGTCGACGTCGAGACCGGTCTTCTTGGCGATGTAGGCCAGGGCGCCGTAATCGATGTCACCGGTGCGGGTACCCATGACCAGGCCTTCGAGCGGGGTGAGGCCCATCGACGTGTCGACGCACTTGCCGCCCCAGACGGCCGTGGCCGACGAGCCGTTGCCGAGGTGGCAGACGACGACGCCGCTGTCGTGGGGATCGAGGCCGAGCAGACGGATGGCCTCGCCGGAGACGTAGCGGTGCGAGGTGCCGTGGGCACCGTAGCGACGGACGCCGAGGTCACGGTAGTACTTGCGCGGCAGGGCGTAGAGGTAGGCTTCCGGCTTCATCGTCTGATGGAAGGCGGTGTCGAAGACGGCGACCTGGGTCAGCGTCGGGAAGGCGTGCACGGCGGCGCGCATGCCGATGGCGTGGGCCGGGTTGTGCAGCGGGGCGAACGGGCAGGAACCGATTTCCTCGATCATGGCGTCGTCGGTGACGATCTGGCTCGAGGTGAAGCGCTCGCCGCCGTTGACGACGCGGTGGCCGACGGCCGCCACGGCCTCGAACCAGCCGTGCTCCTTGAGGAAGGCCATGAGAGAATCAACCGCGCCCTGATGGTTGGTCTGGGCCAGCGGGAACTTGTTCTTGGTGCCGTCGATATCGAAGCGGATCGTTGCGTCCGGCTGGCCCAGGCGCTCGGCCAGACCGGAGGCCAGCGGCTTGCGCTCGGAAAGCGAGAACAGGGCAAACTTCAGGGACGAAGAGCCGCTGTTGATGACAAGAATCAAAGGGGTGGATGACGACATCGGCGGGATCTCTGCTTGTCGGAATGAAGGTTTGAATGTTGGCATGCTTCGGCGCTCCACCGGCCTTGCCGGTCGCCTCACGGTTCTTCTAATGCAGCGGACAAGGCGCCGAGATCAGTCAAATTCGGTATGCGACTGACCGCTGTCGCACCGGCAATCGGCCGGGTCGGCTGACGCGCTCGTTTTCAGCTTATATAACAATGACGTAAAGTTTTTTTGAATTAGGGCCTTTGCTGAATCGGTGAAGCTGCATTGCAGCCAGCGCAGGCAAGGGCGCCGTCGCGGTTGGCAACGGCGCCCGCGAGAGGGCCGAAAATGCCCTCCCGGAAACAAAAAGTCGTGTGGTTTGAAGCCCTCAGCCGTTCGTCTTGGCGGCGACACGCCGCCGTTCGCGGTGGGCCGAGTAGACGCCGCAGGCGGCGATCATCGCCGAACCGATCAGCGTCGGCACGGTGGGCAGCACGCCGAAGACGGCGAGCGACAGGAAACCGGCCGACAGCATCTGCACATAGCTGAACGGGGCAAGGATCGACACCGGCGCCATGCGGTAAGCGGTGACGATGAGCAACTGACCGACAGCGAAGCCGACGCCGGTGGCAACGCCGTAGGTCACCTCGTAAAGCGAGGGCAGCGAGGCGTGCGGCAGCGCCACCAGCGTGCAGATGACGATACCGATGGTGGCCGTCCAGGCCATGGTGGTCTCGGCGCTGTCGGCCAGCAGGCGCCGCGTCGCCACGGTGGCGATGGCGCCGGAGATGGCCGAGGCGATGGGCAGCAGCGCCGCCAGCGAGAAGCCGGCGGTGCCCGGCTGGACGATGATCAGCACGCCGACGAAGCTGACGGCCGCCGCCGCCCAGCGACGGATGCCGACCACTTCGCCGAGAAAGACGATCGACAGCGCCATGATGAAGATCGGCGATACGAAGGTGATGGCGGTCGCTTCCGGAATCTGCAGAAAGGCCAGGCTGTAGACGAAGAACAGCGTGGCGCCGATGGCACCGAGGGCGCGCAGCGTCTGCAGGCCCGGCGCGCGCGGACGCAGCAGCGCCCGACCCTCGCGGCCGACGGCAAAGGGAACGACGGACAGGAAGTAGACGCAGTAGCGCCACCAGGTGATGCGGTCGGCGCCGGCGGCGGTCTGCAGCAGCTTGGCGGCGATGTCGCTCAGCGCGAAGGCCAGCGTCGAGGCGACGATGAGGCCGATGGCCACGAGCGTGCGGCTATCGTCGCGGCAGGCGGCACGGTCGGCGACGGGACGGGAAACGGCAACGGACGTCCGCCCGATGGGCAGAACGACGTCGAGGGAAGTGGTGCTGGACAAGATGGGTTCCGGAGACGGGAGAGGCGATCGGCCAGATTTCCTAGGGAAAGTACCGATACTTCTCATACTTGAACCGTTTTTTTGACCTTTTCAAGGCCATGGCGGCCGACGACGCAAAAATATCCGCCGCCGGCTCGTCAACGCACCGTGATGGACCGGTCCGGCGATGACGGGCCTTGAACTCCGGCCGGTTTGGCGCTTCCCTGTCGGAAACCGCCCCCAGCCACGGAACCGCTTCATGCTCGACTTGCTCATTCACAACGCCAACCTGCCCGACGGCCGCGCCGGCATCGACATCGCCATCAAGGATGGCCGCATCGTCGAGCTGGCACCGGCCATCCGCGGCGCCGCCCTTGGCGTCATCGATGCCTCGGGCCGGCTGGTGTCGCCACCGTTCGTCGACCCGCACTTTCACATGGACGCGACGCTGTCGCTGGGCCTGCCGCGCCTCAACCGTTCGGGTACGCTGCTCGAGGGCATCGCCCTCTGGGGCGAGCTCAAGCCACTGCTGACGCAGGAGGCGGTGATCGAGCGGGCGCTGCGCTATTGCGATCTGGCCGTCGCCCAGGGCCTTTTGGCCATCCGCAGCCACGTCGATGTCTGTGACGACCGGTTGCTGGCCGTCGAGGCGCTCCTCGAAGTGAAACGCCGCGTCGCGCCCTACATCGACCTGCAACTGGTCGCCTTCCCGCAGGACGGCCTCTACCGCTCGGCCAACGGCGAACGCAACCTCGTGCGGGCGCTCGACATGGGCGTCGACGTGGTCGGCGGCATTCCGCACTTCGAGCGGACCATGGCCGACGGCGCCGCCTCGGTGCGGCGCCTCTGCGAAATCGCCGCGACGCGCGGTCTGATGGTCGACCTGCACTGCGACGAAAGCGACGACCCCCTCAGCCGTCATATCGAGACGCTGGCGGCCGAAACCATCCGCACTGGTCTTGAGGGCCGCGTCGTCGGCAGTCACCTGACGTCGATGCACTCGATGGACAACTATTACGTGTCCAAGCTGATGCCCTTGATGCGGGAAGCCGGCCTCCACGCCGTTGCCAATCCGCTGATCAACATCACGCTGCAGGGCCGCCACGACAGCTATCCCAAGCGGCGCGGCATGACGCGCGTGCCCGAGCTGCTGGCGGCCGGCGTCAACGTCGCCTTCGGGCACGATTGCGTCATGGATCCCTGGTACTCGATGGGCTCGGCCGACATGCTCGAGGTGGCGCACATGGCCGTGCACGTCGGCCAGATGACGTCGCTCGCCGCGATGCGCACCGCCTTCGACTGCGTCACCGTCAACGCCGCCCGGGCCATCGGTCTCGACGGCTACGGCCTCGCCGTCGGCAACCGGGCCGACCTCGTCATCCTGCAGGCTCGCGACGCCATTGAGGCCATCCGCCTCAAGCCGGCGCGCCTGACGGTTATCCGGGCTGGCCGCGTCATCGCCGAGACGGCGCCGCGCCTCACCCAGCTCGACCTGCCCGGCCGGCCGGACACGGTCGATGCCTCGGCCTATGCGCCGCCGCTTGACGGCTGAGGACGAGCGGGGGGCGGGTCAGCCCTGTTGACGCGCCTGTTTCTCCCCAGCGTCAGCCCTGCTGACGCGCCTGTTTCCAGGTGTTGGTCTGGGTCAGCATCGAGCGCAGATAGGCGACGTTGGCGTTGGCCTGGTCGGGGTCGAGCTCCTGACGGGCGACGGCGTCGGCTTCCTGGAACTTGCCTTCGAGGCCGAGCACCAGCGCCAAGTTCTGGCGGATGCGGCTGGTGGCGTTCGGCGCCGCCAAGGCCTGTCGCAGCAGCTTCTCGGCTGGCGCGATCTCGCCGGACAGCAGGTGGCTGAGGGCGAGGTTGTTGAGGATCGACGGCTCGTTCGGAGCGATCTGCAACGCCTTCTGATAGGCGTCGCGGGCGTCGGCCGTCTCGCCCATCTGGTCGAGGATGGCGCCTTCGGCCGAATAGAGCTTCCAGTCCGGCCGGGCCGGGTCCTGGGTCTGACGGACGACGCGCAGCGCCTGGTCGAAGCGACCGGCCGACGCCAGCGCCTTGCCGTAGGCGGCCGACAGTTCCTTGTCGCCCTGGTTGGCGACGAAGGCGCGCTCCAGCACGGCCACCGCCTGATCGGCCTGATTGTTGAGCCGCAACACCGCCGCGTAGTTGAGCGCCACGTCGCGATCCTTGGGATTGGCGTCGTAGCGGGCACCCCAGGCGGCGGCCGAGGCGGCGACGTCGCGTGGCGACAGCTTGTCGACGGCACCGGTGACGGCGACGCCGCCGTGCGTGCCGATCAGCGTTGGCCGCGACGTCGACGAACAACCGGCAACAGTGAGCGCGGCGACGACCATCAGCAGACCAGCTGAACGGTGAGCCCGGGAAAAATGCGGCAACATGGGCGGCCTCTATCGACGCTGAGCGCGGGGAACAGCAATGGAGCCTTGATAATCTGTTAACCCTAACACCCGGTTAATGGCGACCAGTTGCGAAGGACTCGCGCCCCTTGCCGAGCGGGCCGAGCGCTCCTACGATCGGGCGCCGCGCCGCAGCGCGTGCCTTGCCTACCCGCGTCGGAGTCCCATAGCCGTGACCGCCTGTCTCGTTACCCACGATCCCTCCCTGGCCGTTGTGGCCATTGCCGCCGTCACCGCCGAGGAATGCGGCGCGCTCGCCGCGCGTTTCGGCGAACCTGCCGCCGGCTGGGCGGCGGCCAACGGCTTTACGGGCGCCGCCGGCGCCATCCTGATGCTCCCCGGCCCCGACGGTCAGCCGGCGCGAGTGCTGTTCGGCCTCGGCGCCGCCAACGCCTTCCGGCCGACTTTGCTGGCCGGCAAGCTCGGCAGCGACCTGCCGGCCGGTCTCTACCGGCTCGATGGGTTCCCCGGCGCCTTCGAGCAACACGCCCTCGCCTTCGCGCTCGGCGCCTACCGCTTCGGCCGCTATCTCAAGCCCAAGACCGACGGCGCCCGGCTGCTGCTGCCGGCGGGCTTCGACCGCCGCCCCCTCGATGCGACCGTCGCCGCCGTGACGCTGGTGCGCGACCTTGTCAACACGCCGGCCAACGACCTCGGCCCGGCGGAACTGGCCACCGTTGCCCGCGACATCGCCGGCCGCCACGGCGCGGCGCTGAGCGAGATTGTCGGCGACGAACTTGCAAGCGGCTTCCCGCTGGTTGCCGCCGTCGGTCGCGGTTCGGCCCGGCCGCCCCGCCTCGTCACCTTCACCTGGGGCCGCGAGGACGCGCCCAAGGTGACGCTGGTCGGCAAGGGCGTGGTGTTCGATTCCGGCGGCCTCGACATCAAGCCGAGCGCCGGCATGCGGCTCATGAAAAAGGACATGGGTGGGGCGGCGCACGTGCTGGCCCTCGCCGATCTGGTCATGGCGAGCGGTGTCGACGTCCGCCTGCGCGTCGTGGTGCCGATGGTCGAGAACGCCGTGTCCGGCACCGCCTTCCGGCCGGGTGACGTCTACCGGTCACGCAAGGGCCTGACGGTGGAGATCGGCAACACCGACGCCGAGGGCCGGCTGATCCTGGCCGACGCGCTGGCCTTTGCCGACGAGGAGGCGCCCGAGCTGATGATCGACCTCGCCACGCTGACCGGCGCGGCGCGCGTGGCGCTGGGGCCGGACCTGCCGCCCTACTACACGCGCGACGAGGGACTGGCCGCCGAGGTCGCCGCCGCCTCGGCCGAGACGGGCGATCCCTGCTGGCGCCTGCCGCTGTGGGCGCCCTACGACGACTGGCAGTCCTCGCGCCTCGCCGACATCAGCAACGACCACACCGGCAGCTTCGCCGGTTCGATCGTGGCGGCGCTGTTCCTCGGTCATTTCGTCGACAAGGCCCGGGCCTGGCTGCACGCCGACCTGTTCGCCTGGGTGCCGTCGGCCCGGCCCGGCCAACCGGAAGGCGGCGAAGCGCAGATGCTGCGTGCCCTGCACGCCCTGCTGCGGGCCCGCTACGGCGTTCGCGCCTGATCCCGCCGCCGGCGCGACCGCGATCAGCCGATCTCGGCCGCCGGCGTGTGTTCCTTGAGGTATTCCCACAGCCGCTCGACGCGCTTGCGCACCCGATCCATCGACCGATAGATGCGGATGCGCATGTCGATCGACACGGCGGGATCGATGATCATCAGCTTGCCGCTCTCGAGCTCCGAACGGGCGGCCATCTCCGGCACCCAGGCCATGCCGCGACCGGTGATGGTCATGGCCTTGATGGCCTCGGCCATGGGGTTCTCGTAGATGGTGGCGAGATTGAGCTCGGTGCCGCGCTCGGCGATGAGCACGCCGATCAGCTTGCCGAGGAAGGTCTCGGGATTGTAGGCGAGGTGCGGCACCGGCTTTTCCGCCGTACCGGGCAGTTCGAAGCGTGGCCGGCCACCGGCGCCGGGCGCCGAGACGGCGATCATGCGGTCGCCGCCGAGGTCGAGGGCGGGGAAGCGCTCGGGATCGAGCAGCACCGGCACGCGGGCGTGCTCGTAGGTCAGCAGGAAATCGCAGTCCCCCTCGGCGAAGTTGCGGACGCTGTCGTGGAAATTCTCGGTGACGAGGCGGGCGTTGATGGCGCCGAAGCCCTCCTCGATCTCCTTCAGCCAATAGGGGAAGAAGTTGATCGACAGCGTGTGCAGCGTCGTGAAGGTGATCGCCCCCTGCCCCTGAGCCCGGCCCGAGCGCAGTTCGGCGCGTTCGACGAGGAGCAGGCGCAGCGCCTCTTCGGCCGTTTCGCGGAAGCGCCGGCCTTCCGGCGTCAGCGTCGTCGGATAGGTCGAGCGATCGACCAATGGCACGCCGAGCCATTGTTCAAGCTGCTGGATACGGCGGCTGAAGGCCGATTGCGTCACCGACCGTTCGATGGCCGACTTGGAAAAGCTGCGCGTGTTGGCGAGGCTGACGAAATCCTCGAGCCACTTGATTTCCACCTGCATCTCCCTCCGGTCGGCACGGCGCCTCGGCGCCGCACCCGCGACAGGTCCCTGAAGCCGAAGCGCCTGTTATCCATGCTTCGGGGGGCGGTTGTCGAGTCCGGATCGCGTCGGCGCCGACGGGGCGACGCTCAGGCCGGGAACCGCTCCTTGAGGAAGCGCCCGATCACCTCCACGGCCAGGGCGTGATCGTCCTGCTGCGGCAGACCCGACACCGTGACCACGCCGACGAGACCGGTGCCGACGACCCGGATGGGGAAGGCGCCACCGTGGGCGGCGTAATGCTGGGGATCGACCAGCATGCTCTCGGCAAACGACACGCCCTTCAGCGCCGCCCGCCGGCCCATGTAGTAGGACGAATGGCCGAAGCGCATGACCACGGCGTTCTTGCGGGCGATCCAGTGATCGTTGTCGGCGGTGGTGCCGGCGAGCGCGGCATGGAACAGCTGCTGGCCGGCCCGCGACACGTCGACGGCCACCGGCAGCTTGCGCGCCCGGGCGGTCTCGACCAGGGCATTGCCGAGGGCAATGGCGGTGTCGTTGTCGAACGAGGGGAATTGCAGGCGTTCCTCCTCGGCCAGAAGGTCATCGAGAAAATCAGGAGATATCATGGTCATGGCTCAGGTTCCGCTCCTTCGTCCCAGGCGCCGGACGACGATAGGCTTCAGGGCCGAAAAGTAAATCACCGACATGGCGAGGCTGTAGACAACTCCACCGACGGCGATCGACAGGGCGAGCCCGGCCACCGTCGGCACGCGCGGCACGATGTAGACGGCCAGTCCCATCAGCGTCGTGGCGGCGCCGATGCGCAAGGTATCGCTGAACGGCGGCCGCAGGCCCGATCCGGTCATGGCCCAGTAGAGCGACACGGCCAACGCGACGATGGAGGCCACGAGCGCGCCGGCAACGACGCCGACCAGCCCGTAGCTGTCGTAGACCAGGACGGCAAAGGCGGCGGTGAGGCCGGCCTCGATGATGTGGATGATGGCGATGCGGCCGTACTTCTCGTCGAGCAGCAGCACCTGATCGGGCAGGTGCAGGTGATAGAAGCGCACCATGCCGGCAAAGGCCGACAGGGCCAGGATGGCCCGGGTGGTCGGCCGGTAGACCTCGGCGACGGCGAGCGCCACCAGCTGGTCGCCGACCAGCGCCAGTCCGACCATCGAGGGCAGCAGCACGGCGGTGAGCAGGGCGGCGTTGATGCGGATCTGTTCGAGTGCCAAGTCGCGGCGGCCCTCGTTCAGCAGCCGCGCCGCCAGGGGGAAGGCGGCGGCGGCCACCAGCATGGCGGCGACGGAGGCCGAGCGACGGCCGATGCCCCAGCCAACGGCCATCAGGCCGAAGGCGACGGAGCCGCCAATGTGGTCGACGACGTAGCGGATGTTGTTCTCGGCCAGCCAGCTCATGCAGTTGAGCACCAGCATCGGCCCGCCGGAAGCGAGCGCCGCCTTGAGGATGGCGCTGTCGGGGCGCGTCAAGCGCGGCGAGAAGCCGATCAGCGGCAGGGCGATGAGCGTGCCGACCACCTGAGCGAGACCGTAGGCCAGCAGCAGGTCGAGCGCCGTGGCCCCGACGAAGGCGATGAAGACGAAGCCGAACAGCAGTCCCCCGACCGGGCCGCAAATCTGCAGGACGGTGTAGGCGAAGACGGCGTTCTGGGCCCGGGCCCGCTCGCCGTAGTGGTTGTTGACGCCGCGCGAGACGTAATAGAGCGACACGACGGCGACGATGGCCAGGGGGTCGGCGAGCCCATGGAAGAAGACGATGGCAAACAGCGCCGCCGCGATCTCCGGCAGCGACAGCACCAGCATCAGCGTCGTCTCGGTGGCCAGGAAGCGACGCCGGCCGTCGGCGTCACTGGCCGGCGGCAGGAAGCGGAGCGTGTAGAAGGAAAACCAGGACCGGCTGAACATGTAGGCCAGTTCCTGCGTTGCCGTCACCAGCACGTAGGCACCCATCTCGTCGGGCGCCAGCCACCAGGTCCAGATCATCATCGACAGGAACTGAGCGGCGGGCGACAGGAACTGGGCCGGCAGATAGAGGATGGTCTGTCGGATCAGCATGGCCGCGGCGACCTCGGAGCGACGCCGAGGCGCGGCATGCGGAACTGGACAAAGATCGTCAGCGTCACGATGGAAATCTCGATCGACTTGGTGGAAAACGAGGTCGCCGACGCCGCCAGCACGGCGTAGCTGAGGAGCGGCAGCAGGGCCGGCGGGCCGAACCGGCGGACGAGCTCGGAGAAGTGGGCGCCGAGCCCGAGCAGCATGAAGCCGGCGACGATGCCGCCGTAGTAGGCGATGAGGCCGATGACGGCGCTCTCGATGGCGATGGCCAGATCAAGCCGCAGCTGGGTGTAGTGGATGACGCTCTGATCGGGCGCCAGCAGCACCTGCGACAGCGGCAGGTCGCGGAATACCGACAGCATGGCGAGGCGCGTATGAGCCGAGCCGCTGTCGTCGGCAAAGCGCATCAGGAAGCGGTCGAACAACCCTAGATCGATGGCAACGAAGAGACCGACGATCAACAGCGTGGCGGCGGCGATGCCGACGGCAGCGCTCGACAGGGGGAAGCGCCGGCCGGCCAGCAGGCCGACGAAGCGCACCAGGCCGATGCCGAGGAGGGCAACAAGGGCCAGGACCATGGCGGTGCGGCCGCCGAAGCAGACCATGGCGCCGAGATGGAAGCCGATCAGCAGGTGGCGGAAGGTCGGACGCATCGGGCCGTAACCGAGGGCCAGCACCATGATGTAGATGGCCGTGTGCAGGGCGTTGGCGAGCGGATGACCGAGCAGGGCCCGGCCGCGCCAGTCATAAAAGGCCAGCTGGCCTTTTTCGTAGAGTGGCACGAAGTGGAAGTGGCCGATCACCTCGGCGTAGCCGATGAGGCTGTTGATGAAGAAATAGGCCTGCATCGCCAGCCCGAGGCTGACCATCTCGCGGCGGTCGAGGCGCGTCAGGGCGGAGAACAGCGCGAAGGCGAGGATGAAGTTGTCGGCCACCGAGGAGATCGGCGTCTTCTGGACGACGATGACCTGGAACAGCAGCAGCACAGTGGCCATGAGAAAGGCGATGCTGCCGGGGCTCTCCACCCAGGAGCGGGCGATAAACGGGCCGAGGCCGCCGTCGGCGACGATCCAGCAGACGAGCATCAGCAGCGACAGGTAGGTGGCCGGATGAATCTTCAGCAGGGCGCTGCCGCTGGCCGAGCCGTAGGGCACGCCGAGGACGGCCAGCATCTGGCTCGACAGCAACAGCATCGCGGCGATGGTGAGGTAGGTGAGCGCCACGGCGATCGGCCGGAAATGGACGATGACGCTGATGCCATCGGCATCGGCGCGCGCCGACAGCGGTAGCGTGAGCGAATGTCCGGACAGGCCAGTCAACGGTAATCCCTTCGAAGATGAGGTGGCCTCATCCTCAAGGGGCACGGGTTAATCGCCGCTCTGCAAGCAGCCGGAAATGCCGCGATTTCGCCCGATAGCGTTCACGCTTCCTTAAGTGCGCGCCGTCATAGTTAACAAGCTGCAAACACCGGCCGGTTCCATGTTCAGACTGTTTCACAAGCCGCAAAAGCCTGAAGCCCCCGCGCCCGAGCCGATCGAGCGGGCCGCCGCGCCCGTGCCGCCGGCGGTGCCGGAGCCGGTCTATGGCGACGTCGACCTTGGTCTGCTGTTCGGCGTTCTGCTGCGGCAGTGGCTGTTCATCGCCTTTGTCACGGCGCTGTTTGTCGGCGCCGGCTTTGCCTATCTCAGCGTGGCAACCAAGGTGTGGCAGTCGACGGCCCGCGTGCTGCTCGATCCGCGCGACAAGCAGGTGGTCGGCGCCGGCGTCACCCAGCCGGTGCAGGGCATCGACACGTTCTGGATCGACACCCAGGCCGATGTGGTTCAGTCGACAGCGACGCTCGACGCCGTCATCGATCGCCTCAACCTGACGCAGGACGGCGACTTCTCCGGCAGCCGCGACGTCACGCGCCGCAAGCTCGCCGAAGCGATCAAGGTCGAGCGGGCCGACCAGACCTATGTGCTCGACATCAACGTGTTCACGAGCGATCCCGGCCGTTCGACCCGCATCGCCCAGGCGGTGGCCGAGTCCTTCGTCGACGGCATGATCGCCATCAAGGCCGACGCCGTGCGCCAGGCGAGCTCGCTCATCGATCACCAGCTCGACGAGCTGCGCGATGCCGCCCGCGCCGCCCAGGAACGGCTCGAAGCCTACAAGCGCGACGAAGGCCTGCTGTCGGCCAACGGCCACCTCGTCGACGAAGACACGCTGCGCCAGCTCAACGACGCCTATGTCGCCGCCCAGGTCAAGACGCGTGAGGCCAGGGCCAGAGCCGACGGCGTTGCCGCCGCCCTGAAATCGGGCGACCTTGGCGGCCTCGACACCGCCAACTCGGCATTCATGAGTCGGCTCAAGATCGAGAACGCCCAGGCGGTCCGCACCCTCAACGACCTCAGCCAGCAGCTCGGCCCCAACCATCCGCGCCTCGCCGCCGCCCAGGCCGACGTCAACCGCACCAAGAGCCTGATCAATGCCGAACTGAAGTCGCTGTCGGCGAGCGCCAGCGGCGATTACGACGTGGCGCTGGCCAACGAGACATCGGCCAAGCAGGCGGTCGACGCCGCCGCCGCCGTGGTGGCCAAGGCCGGTCAGGCCGGCATCAAGCTCAAGGAGCTCGAGAACGAAGCGACGCTGCGCGCCGACATGTATCGCAACTACATGACCCGCACGGCGGAGATCGGCTTGCAGGCCAAGACGCAGGTGTCCGACGCCCGCGTCATCGTGCCGGCCAACGCCCCCATCGCCCCCTATTCGCCGCGCAAGACCATCGTGCTTGGTCTCGCCGGTGTCGCCGGCCTCGGCCTGGCGCTGTCGCTGGCCGTCTACCGCGGCCGGCGGCGGCTGATTGCCCGACTGGCCGAGCGGGCGGCGCCGCGCGCCATCCCCGTCGGGACCGACGCCGCGCCGGTTGCGCCTGTGGCGCCAGCGGTCATGTCGCCGTCGATCGTCGTGCCGGTGCCGCCGCCTGCTGCCATCGCCACACCCTCGCCTGCCCCAGGCCCCGAGCCGACGCCGGAAGCCGCCGCCGAACCAGCGTCGGAAGTCGCCGCCGAGCCAGCGCCGGAAGTCGCCGCCGAGCCGATACCGGAAGTCGCCGCCGCGTCCGTGCCGCCGGCGGTCGTCACCCAGGAACCGCAACCCGTCGCCGCAGATGCCGAAACCGTCGTGGCGCCGGTCGAAGCGGGGAACGGAGCGCCGCAACGCGTGCCGGTGCTGGCCGAACTCCAGCTCGACACCGCCGCAAGCGGTCGCAACAAGCTCGGCCGCACCATCGTGCGACGGCCGCGCGACGTTCTGGCCAGCGCCGTAGAACTTGCCGCCGGCAAGCCCGACGCCACGGGCGAAGCGCGCATCGGCAAGCTCATCGACACCGTGGCCGCGGCCGCCGGTGCGACCGGCTGCCTGGCCACCATCGGCGTGTCCGACAGCGTCTGCGCCGCCGCCGTCGCCTACGGCCTCGCCCAGGTGGAAGCGCGGGAGAAGGCCGGCGTGCTGCTGGTCGACGCCGCCTACGACAAGCTGCCGCTCACCGCCGCCTACGTCACCGACGTGCCGCCGGGCATCATCGACGTGCTGGAAGCCGGCATCGACGCCGCCAACATCGCCATCTGCCCCGACGAACGCGACATCACCGTCATCGCCGTCGGCGGCGCCGCCTCGGCCGAGCGCATCGATGCCCGGGCCGACGACATCGCCACCTTCATCACCGAACTCGCCGCCGACTACGGCCGGCTGGTGCTGCACTTCGGCCACCACCATTCGATGCCACTCCTCGAGGCGCTGATCGGCAAGGTCGACGCCGTGCTGGTGGTGGCCGAGGCCGTGGTCGAAGCCGACGCGGAATCGCGCGCCACCATTGCCGAACTGACCGGAGCCATCCCCGGCTACGCCGGCCTGGTACTGGTCAGCGAACGCGCCGCTCCTGTCGGGGCCTGAACGGAGACTGTCCGCCGAGATGACCGCGCGCCTTTACGTCGACCACACCCATCTTGGCCGGACCGTCACCGGCATCGAACGCATCACGATCGAGCTGTTCTCCGACGCGGCGCTGGCGCCGCTGCACCTCGAGCCGGTCAGCGGTGGCTCGACGGCGCGGCTGATGGCGGCCCAGCAGCTGGGCCTGCCGGCTCGGCTCTTCGCCGACCGCGACGCCGTGGTGCTCTGTCCCGGCTTTCCACCGTCCATGCCGCTGACGCTGATCGGCGGCCGGCGGGTCATTCCCTATATTCACGACTGCTTCCTGATCACCCGCCCGGACGAACTCAACTGGCGCGCCCGCCTCTACATGGCACCGGCGCTGCGCTTCTGCCTCAAGCGGCTGCCGTTCTTCCTCGTCAATTCCGAGACGACGCGCGCCGAGGTCCGCCGCTTCTGCCGGCCCGATGCCGAGATCGGCCTCTATCGTCCGGTGGTACGCGACGTGTTTGGCGCCGCCGCCTCGCCCCATCGCCGGTTGGAACTCGGCGGGCGGCTCGACCTCATCGCCGTCGGCACGCTGGAGCCGCGCAAGAACCTCGCGGCGGCGGCGGCCATTGTCCATCGCCTGCGCGAACGGCACGGCTTCAATGCCCATCTGCATCTGGTCGGTCGCCCCGGCTGGGGCGGCGAGGCCGAACGCCTGGCCGCCCTGCCCGACGTCATCGTGCACGGCTATCAGCCGCCGGAACGGGTGCGGGACCTGCTGGCAAGCGCCCACGCCTTCATTTCCACCAGCCATGACGAAGGGCTGGGTCTGCCGCTCCTCGAGGCGCAATACGCCGGCCTGCCGGTGATCGCCCCGGACAAGCCGGTGTTCCGCGAAGTGCTCGGCGCCTCCGGCCTGTTCGTCGACACCCTGCGTCCGGAGGAGGCCGCCCGCGCCATCGCCGGAAACCTCTCCGCCGACGACGCCTTTGCCGCCGCCGCCCGGGCCGCGGCGGCCAACATCGCCCGCTGGAACGAGGCGGCGACCGCCGATCGCGCCGCCGTGGTCGACCGCCTGTCGCGGCTTTGACGGCCGCGCCGGCCTCGCTCAGCCGGCAAATCCGACATTGGCTACAATTTGAATTAATGAATAAACGTGGCCTGAAGGGGACTTGCGCTAAGCCATGCCTGTAACGAAATAGAAGTCGGCAGCCGCCGGCCATCGAGCAAAAGCCCCAGGGGCGCAGATGATGGTTGACGAACGCACGGCTCACCCGAGACACTCGGGCGGGAGCGCCAGCATGTCCAGCTTGTCAGGAAACCTCGTGACCCAACTGCCCACCGACTTCGCGGGGGAACAGCCCCGGAAGCCTGAGGTTCCCAAGCCGATCGCCGTCATCGACGGTACGGCGATCAATATCGGCCATCAGCCCGAACTGATCGACCAGATCATCGCGTCGGCGCTGGCCGGTGTCGGCGGCACGGTGTTCACGCTCAATCTCGATCACCTCGTCAAGCTCGAGCGCGACAGCGCCTTCCGTCATGCCTATGACAACGCCGCCTACGTCACCGCCGACGGTGCGCCGGTGGTGTGGATGGCCCGGCGGCAGAACGCCGACATCGTCCGCGTCACCGGCGCCGATCTCGTGCGGCCGTTGTGCGCCGCCGCCGCCAACGCCGGCGTGCCGGTGCACTTCTTCGGCACGCGCAACGACGTGCTGTTGCAGTCGGCGCTGATCCTGGCGCGCGAGAACCCCGGCCTGCGCTTTGCCGGCCTCGAGGCGCCGCCCTACGGCTTCAGCCCGTTCGGGACCGAAGCCCGGGCCGCCGCCACGCGCATCGCCGTATCGGGCGCCCGCATCTGCTTTGTCGCCCTCGGCGCCCCCAAGCAGGAAACCTTCGCCGCCTTCGCCCGGCAGTGGGCGCCCAACGTGACCTTCGTCTGCATCGGCGCCGCCCTCGACTTCATCGGCGGCGGCGAGCATCGAGCCCCACGTGCCATGCAGAAGTATGGCCTCGAATGGCTGTGGCGCCTGGCCAACGATCCCAAGCGGCTGTTCAAGCGCTACGTGCTGTCGGCCCTTTACCTGTTCCGCTATGTCGCGCGATCGACAGGGCGATCGCTGGCTCGCAAACTGGGCATCGGCAAGCGCGCGCCCTGAGCCCGCCGACCGAACCCGCCAGTCGTCCTCTGTTCGCTGCCCGTTTGCCCCCGGCAGTCGCAACGCCCGCCGGAGCGGACCACCGCCATGTCCCATCGCCTGACCCTCCTGCATCCCCTCGACCCGCGCGGCGCCAAGGTCGGCGGCATCGAAACGCACGTCCGGCTGATGCTGAGCCGTTATCCGGACGACTTTTCGGTGCTGTTCGTCGGCATGGACGAGCGCGGCGACATGGAGATCGGCAAACCGGTCAAGCTTGAGATCGACGGCCGGACCATCGACTTCCTGCCGGTGGTGCACATCGCCGACGAGACCATTCACGCCGCGGCCAAGCGCCTGACGCAGTCGGTGACGTTGCGTTTCGCCCTCGGCCTGATGCGCCATTTCCTGACCATCCGGCGCCTTGCCGCCGGCGACGCCGCCTCGACGGAAATCGAGCGCTTCGAATTCGCCACCATTGCCAAGGCCCTCGGCCACCCCGTCGTCCAGCTCGTGCACGGCGAGGGCAGCAAGGGCGACAAGATGGACAGCCTGATCAAGCGCTACTGGTGGATCCACCGCCTCAACGAGGAAGTGGCGCTGCGCCTCGCCAACCGGGTGGTGGCGGTCAATCCCAACATCATCGCCCGCTACGAACGCGACATGCCCAAGGTGGCCGCCAAGGCGGAGATGCTGACGGTCTCGGTCGATACCGAACGCTTTCCGGCCGTGCCCTTCCCCGACGGCGACGTGTTCCGCGTCGTCTTCGCCGGCCGCCTCGACGCCTTCAAGGATCCGCCGCTGATGTTCGAGACGCTGCGCCGGCTGGCCGGCAAGCTCGACGGCAAGCTGGAGTTCCACTACATCGGCACGTCCGATCCGGCGCGCGACCCCGAGTTCGCGGCCATCGCGCCCTTGACCATCCGCCACGGCTTCCAGAACGCCGCCGGCGTGTCGGCGATCATGCAGGCGTGCCACGCCGGCATCCTGACCTCGTATTTCGAGGGCATGCCCTGCTATCTGCTGGAACTGCTGTCGAGCGGCCGGCCCATGGGGGCGATCCGCCTCAAGCAGTACGACCCGCTGGTCGAAGCGGGCGTGTCGGGCTTTCTCGTCGAGCGCCCGGAAGACCGGGGGCAAGCGGCCGAACAGATGGCCGAAGGCTTCAGAGAACTGGCCGAGGCCATCGCCGGCCGCAGGCTCGATCCGCAGGCCATCCGCGCCAAGGTGCGCCCCTATTCGGTGGCCGTGCAGATGCCCAAGCTGTTCGAGCGCCATCGCGGTCTCGGCCGGGCCCGCTGAGCCCGGTCAGCGCCGACGCTCCGCCACGACATCGACGAGCAACGCCTCCCAGGCATCGACGCCGCGCTGCAACGAGAACTCGTCAGCGCGGACAAGGCCGGGTGCCGGATCGGCCGGAGCCGTCAGTGCCGCGTCAATGGCGGCAGCCAGCGCATCGGCATCGTCGATGGGCACCAGCGTGCCGAAACGGCCATCATCGAGAATTTCCCGCGGTCCATCGCAATCGCAGGCCACCACCGGCAGACCGTAGGCCAGCGCCTCGACGGTGGTCATGCCGAAGGCTTCGGTGCGCGAGGGGATGACGGCGACGCGGGCCGCGCCGAACACCAGGTCCGGGCCGTTGATGGCGCCGAACAGGCGGACGCGGCCGATGAGGCCAAGCTCGGCGATCATCGCCTCGAGGCGGCGCCGCTCCGGGCCATCGCCGCCGATCGACAGGCTGGCCCCAGGCGTCTTGACGCGGGCCAGCGCCTCGAGCAGCAGGTCCATGCCCTTTTCCGGTGACAACCGACCGACGGCGCCGATCACCGGCGGACGGGCGGCGATGTCCTCAGCGGTGACGCGGGCGGCGGGCAAGGCGACGGGATTGTAGAGGCACACCGTGCGCTCGGCCGGCGCTTTCCAGATGTCGACCAGCGACTGGCTGAGGGCCCGCGATACACAGACGAATCTGTCGGCGAACGGCCGCAACGCCCAGAGCCCATAGTAGGCGACGGCCGAGATGCGGCCGGTCAGATACTCGCGGAAGCCGTGATAGGACAAGATGAGCGGCACGCGCTGCAGCGACAGCACCTTGGCCAGCGTCATCTTGACGTTGGAGACGGCAACGCCGGACATCAGCACGTCGTAGCGACCGCGCCGGATGAGGCGGGCAAGGCGCAGCACGCCACGCACGTGGCCCGGCCCGAGATCGACAAGCTCGACGGTGGGCAGCAACTGGTCGGCATCGATCGCCAGGTCGACAGCCAGCGTCACCTCATGACCGCGCGCTGCGAACTCGTTGGCCAGTGCCGCGAAAACGCGCTCGGCTCCGCCGCCGCCCGAGGCCCGAATGTGCAACAGAATGCGGAGGTGCGCCATCACTGTTCCCTGGCCGGATTCTTCCGACAATGAAGCTACCCCTGGTGCGAATCCCTCGCTTGGACCCGGCCTGACGGCGCCCGACCCCGAATGTCGGCACAAGACGTAAAAATATCTTCAATCTGGGCGCTCAAGGCCGCTGAATTCGACCGGAACGGCGAATTTGGCCGCGGCCGCCTCGCATCGGCACATCTTGGCTTGAGCGGCCGGCGTCCACGGGATACGGCTCTCGCCAGCGGCCACTCCGGCCGTCCGTGACCTCGCAGGAGACCGGGTTGTCCGCCCCCAACTGGCTTCGCCGCACCACCGCCTCGACCATAGGTCTCGGCATCGCCATGATGTTGCTCGGCGACTTTCTGTTCGCCGTCAACGACATCGTCGGCAAGTGGCTGGTGGCGACCTATGCCGCCGGGCAAGTGCTGCTGGTACGGTCGATTGCGCCGCTCATCGTGCTGCTGCCGTTCGTGATTCGGGATGGCGGCCGGTCGCTGTTCGTGCTCGAACGGCCGCGCCTGCAGCTCGCCCGCGTCGTCACGGCAACCGCCGAACTGCTGTTCTTCTACACCGCCGTCGCCTATCTGCCACTGGCCGACGTCATGACCTTCTACCTCGCCGGCCCGATCTACGTCGCCGCCGTGTCGCCCTGGCTGCTCGGCGAGCGCGTTGACCGGCGCCAGTGGCTGGCCATCGCCGCCGGCTTCGCCGGCGTCGTCATCGTGCTGGCGCCGTCGGGCGGCGTTTTCGGCTGGCCGAGCCTGGTGTCGCTGGCCGGCGCCCTCTGCTACGCCATGATGGTGGTGCAGAGCCGGCAGCTGCGCGGCACGCCCGACAAGGTGCTGGTGTTCTGGCAAACCATCGGCGCGCTGATCGGCGGCCTCGTGACCGGACCGGCGCACTGGCTGACGCCGACGCTGGTCGATGCGGCTCTGCTGGCCATGCTCGGCGTCGTCGCCATGCTGGCCCACGTCTGCATCGCCCGCTCGCTCAAGCTGGCGCCGGCCGCCGTGGTGGCGCCCATCCAGTACTCGCTGCTGCTCTGGGGCATCCTGTTCGGCTACCTGGTGTTCGGCGACCGGCCACGGCCGACGATGCTGATCGGCGCCGCCATCATCATCGCCGCCGGTCTGGCGCTCTACCGCGTCGGTCGCCGCCCGGCCGTCGTCGAGCCGGCCGAAGTCGGCTGACGGCGGAAAGTGCCTAAGGCTGTTTTCCGCCATGGAAACGTGGCACCGATGTCGCTATGGTGCATTTTTGACCCGATAGCGAACGATCCTGCCATCGTCTCGCCCGACCGGCCGGTTAAGCGGGCGGTCAAATGTTGTCGTTTCGGAGACCTTTCATGAAACCTCGTCTGCTGATCGCCCTGTCGACCGGCCTGTCGCTCGCTTGCGGCTTCAGTGCCGCCGCCGCCACCTGCAACGCCACCGGCGATGGCTTCGGGACCTGGCTACCCGAGTTCAAGGGTCAGGCCGTGGCTGCCGGCATCCCGTCGGACGTGGTCGAGCGGTCCCTGGATGGCGTGGCGTACGACCCCTCGGTGATCAAGAAGGATCGCAGCCAGGGCGTGTTCTCGCAGACGTTCGCCGAGTTCGCCGGCCGCATGGTCAACGCCAACCGCCTGACGCTCGGCGCCCAGCGCATTCAGAAGAACGCCGACCTGTTCGCCCGTATCGAGCAGCAGTACGGCGTGCCGGCGGCGGCCATTGTCGCCGTCTGGGGTCTCGAATCCGATTTCGGCGCCAACAACGGCACCTTCCCGACGTTGCAGGCGCTGGCGACGCTGTCGTTCGACTGTCGCCGTCCGGCCATGTTCCAGGCCGAACTGCTCGACGCCCTGCGCATCGTGGCGCGCGGCGACCTCGCCCCGGAAGAGATGAAGGGCGCCTGGGCCGGTGAACTCGGCCAGACGCAGTTCCTGCCGTCCAACTACGTCAAATACGCCGTCGACTTCGACGGCGACGGCAAGCCCAACCTGATCAAGAGCGCCCCCGACGTGCTGGCTTCGACGGCCAACTATCTGCATTCGCTCGGCTGGGCCGCCGGTCAGCCGTGGCTGGTCGAGGTCAACATCCCGGCCAACCTGCCGTGGGATCAGGCCGACATCGACATCAAGAAGCAGCCGGAGGAATGGAAGGCCATGGGCGTCACCGGCACCAACGGGCCGATTCCGGCCGGCGAAGCCGGGCTCTACCTGCCGATGGGCCGTTTCGGGCCGGCCTTCCTCGCCTATCACAACTTCGACGTCTATCTCGGCTGGAACGAGTCGCTGGTCTACGCCACCACCGCCGCCTATTTCGGCACCCGCCTCGGCGGAGCGCCGGCGGTCGGCAAGGGCAACGGCCCGGTGGAAGCGCTGGGGGCGGCCGATGTGCTGGCCGTGCAGACGGCGCTGGCCAACAAGGGCTACGACCCCGGCCCGCAGGACGGCAAGCTCGGCCGCAAGACCCGCCTGGCGGTGCGCGACTTCCAGATCAAGGCCGGCCTGCCGGCCGACGGCTGGCCGGACAGCGCCCTGCTCACCGCCTTGCATTGAGCCCGGACACGGCGTTGCCCCTGCCGGACGCTTCCCTGCCCATCGACGCCGTGCTGCCGCAGCTGCGGGCGGCGCTGGTGGCCGGACCGCGCGCCCTGCTGGTGGCCGCGCCCGGCGCCGGCAAGACGACGCGCGTGCCGCTGGCCCTGCTCGATGCCGCGTGGCGGGGTGACGGGCGCATCCTGCTGATCGAGCCGCGCCGCATCGCCGCCCGCGCCGCCGCCGCCCGCATGGCGGCGACGCTCGGCGAAGCCGTCGGCGAGCGCGTCGGCTATCGCGTGCGCATGGACGCCCGCGTGTCGGCCCGCACGCGCATCGAAGTCATCACCGAGGGCGTGTTCACGCGCATGATCGTCGACGACCCCGGGCTCGACGGCGTCGCCGCCGTGTTGTTCGACGAGTTCCACGAACGCTCGCTCGACGGCGATCTCGGCCTCGCGCTGGCGATCGAGACGGCCGAGGCGCTACGCGACGATCTGCGCCTCGTGGTGATGAGCGCCACGCTCGACACGGTCCGCGTTGCCGCGCTGCTCGGCGACGCGCCGGTCATCGCCTCGGAGGGACGGGCCTTTCCGGTCGAGACGCGCCACGTCGACCGCGACCCGCTGCAGCGCTTCGAGGACCAGATGGCGGCGACCATCATCTGCGCCATGGCCGACGAGCCGGGTTCGGCGCTGGCCTTCCTGCCGGGGCAGGCGGAAATCCGCCGAGTGGCCGAACGGTTGCAGGGACGGCTCGGCGCCGTCACCATCACCCCGCTTTATGGCTCACTGACGCCGGCCGAGCAGGACGCCGCCATCCGTCCGTGCCGCGACGGCGAGCGCAAGCTGGTGCTGGCCACCGCCATTGCCGAGACGTCGCTGACCATCGACGGCGTGCGCCTGGTCATCGACGGCGGCCTTGCCCGCGTACCGCGCTACGAGCCGGATACCGGCCTCACCCGCCTCGAAACCGTGCGCGTCAGCCGCGCCGCCGCCGATCAGCGGCGGGGCCGCGCCGGCCGCACCGAGCCGGGCGTATGCTGGCGGCTGTGGAGCGAGGGCCAGACCGCCGGTCTCGCGCCGGTCTCGACGCCGGAAATCCTCGAAGCCGACCTGACACCGCTGGTGCTCGATCTCGCCGCCTCCGGCATCGGCGATCCGGCGCGGCTGGCCTTGCTCGATCAGCCGCCGAAGCCGGCCTGGGACGAGGCCGTCAGACTGCTCAAGGCCCTCGACGCCCTCGACAGCCACGGCCGCATCACCGCCGAAGGCCAGGCGCTGCTGCGTCTGCCGCTGCCGCCACGCCTGGCCCACATGGTCCATCGCGCCGCCGACGCCGGCGCCGGCCGGCTGGCCGCCGACATTGCCGTCCTCGTGACGGAGCCGGGGCTCGGCGGCGAAGCCAGCGATCTCGAAGCCCGACTCAACCGCTTCCGCGCCGATCGCGGCGACCGGGCCAGCACGGCCCGCGCCATGGCCAGCAAATGGGCGCGGCTGGTCAGCGATGGCACGCCGGCCGGTAACGAGCTGTCGCCGGGGGCCGTGCTTGCCCTCGCCTATCCCGACCGCATCGCCCAGGCGCGCGGGGCGCGCGGTGCCTTCCGCCTCGCCAACGGTCGCGGCGGCGTGCTCGAGGAGCATGAAAGCCTCGCCCGCGAGCCGTTCATCATCGTCGCCGACATGACGGGCAAGGCCGAGCGAGCACGCATCCGCCTTGCCGCCGCCATCAGCCGTGACGACATCGAGACGCTGTTTGCCGACCACATCGAGACGAGCGACAGCCTCAGCTTCGACCCGGCCTCACGCACGCTGAGGGCCCGGCGGCGACGCTGCCTCGACGCGCTGGTCCTGGCCGAGGAGCCGGTGGCGGCCCCGCCCGGTCCGGCAACGACGGCGGCGCTGCTCACCGGCATCGCCCGGCTCGGCGTTGATCGGCTCGGCTGGTCCAAGGATCAGCTGCGGCTGCGCGAACGGGTCAACTTCCTCCACCGCAGCCTCGGCCCGGACTGGCCGGACCTCTCCGACACGGCGCTGACGGCCGGCCTGGCCGACTGGCTCGGACCCTTCGTCGACGGCCTGACGCGCCTCGACGACATCGACGCGGCCTTGCTCGGCAACGCCCTCGACCAGGTGTTGCCGTTCGCCCGTCGTCAGGAGATGGAGCGGATGATGCCAAGCCATTTCGAGGCGCCGACCGGCAGCCGCGTCCCCATCGACTATGCCGCCGAGGCGGGACCGGCGGTGGAGATCCGCGTACAGGAGCTGTTCGGGCTCGACCGCCATCCGGCCATCGCCGGCGGCAAGGTGCCGCTGACGCTGGTGCTGACCTCGCCGGCCCACCGGCCGATCCAGACGACGCGCGACCTGCCGGGCTTCTGGCGCGGCTCGTGGAAGGACGTCGCCAAGGACCTCAAGGGGCGCTACCCCAAGCATCCCTGGCCCGACGATCCGATCCACGCCGAGGCGACGCGCCGGGCCAAGCCGCGCGGCACCTGAGGCTGCGCTCAGTCCACCACGAAGGTGACGTCGTACTCGCGGTAGACGTAGCGCTGGCTCGATGTGTCTCTGGGGGTGCCAAGCTGAAGCACCATGTGATCGGTGCCCTTGAAACCCTTAGCCGGCGTATAGGTGGCCCGGCTGCCGACGAAGGACTTGCCGGCGCACGGCGGCTTGTCGGGAACGATCGTGGCCGGGCGGAAATCGAAGGTGCCGTGCGCCGGCGGCGCAATGACCTTGCTGCGATACTGGCCGATGGAGACGCAGCCGTCGGTGTAAAGGATGAACGACATGGTCGACGGCTCGCCGGCCGGTACGTGGTAGGACACCTTTTCGGCGTTGCAGGCGGCGATCAACGGCAATAGCGCCAAGGCAATGACTGATTTGCGCATGATTTTTCCTATCGGCGAACGCGAGATAGCGCCCGGCCGCAACTAGAATAATTGTATCTAGCCAGTCGGTAAAATCAGCAATTGTTCTTATATCAGGGGTTGCAGGCGGCAATCAACCTTCAGGCGGCGAACAGGCCGGCCGACTGGATGTGCAGGGCAAGGCGGGTGCCGAGCCGCGGCGGCTCGTGGCCGGAGGGAATGATGGCCTCGATGAGTTCGTCGGCGCCGTCGGCGCGGAAGCCGATGCGCCGCGACGAACCGGAGCGGTGGATCGACACCACCGTGGCCCAGAGGCCTTCGCCGTCGCGCGCGAAGGTGACGTGTTCGGGACGGATGAACAGCCGGCCAGGACCAGCGGGCAGGCTGCGCGGCAAGGTCGGCACTTCGACCGGCTGGATGCCGACGAACGGCAGGCCGTCACTGACCGTCACCGGCACGGCCACCGATTCGCCGATGAAATCGTAGACGAACGGCGTCGCCGGCCGGTCATAGATGTCCTCGGGCGTGCCGATCTGCTCGATGCGGCCAGCGCTCATCACCACCACGCGGTCGGCCAGCTCCAGCGCCTCCTCCTGGTCGTGGGTGACGAACAGCGTCGTATGGCCGGTGCGGTCGTGGAAGGCGCGCAGCCAGACGCGCAGCTCCTTGCGCACCTTGGCGTCGAGGGCGCCGAACGGCTCGTCGAGCAGCAGCACCCGCGGCTCGACGGCGAGCGCCCGGGCCAGGGCGACGCGCTGGCGCTGGCCGCCCGACAGCTGATTGGGAAAGCGATGGCCGTAGCCGGGCAGCTGGATGAGGTCGAGCAGTTCCTCGACCTTGGCGGCGATCGCCGTCTCGCTCGGCCGGCTCGAACGCGGCCGGACACGCAGGCCGTAGGCGATGTTGTCGGCGATGGTCATGTGGCGGAACAGGGCGTAGTGCTGGAAGACGAAGCCGATGCGGCGTTCCTGCACCGTCTTTTCCGAGGCGTCCTCGCCGCCGAACAGCACGCGGCCGCCGGTCGGGTGATCGAGGCCGGCGATGAGGCGGAGCAGCGTCGTCTTGCCCGAGCCGGAGGGGCCGAGCAGAGCCAGCAGTTCGCCCGAGCGAACGTTGAGATCGATGCCGTGCAGGGCCGGCGTGTCGCCGTATTCCTTGACCAGGTTGCGGACGTCGAGTTCCATGATGGCGGCCTCAGTGGGTTTTGCCGCCGACGATGGCGTCGGCATAGCGGATTTCCAGCCAGGACTTGATGCCCAGCGTCACCAGTGCCAGCGCCGCAAGCAGCGAGGCGACCGAGAAGGCGGCAACGAACTGGTATTCGTTGTAGAGAATTTCGATGTGCAGCGGCATGGTGTTGGTGTAGCCGCGGATGTGGCCGGAAACCACCGACACGGCGCCGAACTCGCCCATGGCGCGGGCGTTGCAGAGCAGCACGCCGTAGAGCAGCGCCCATTTGACGTTGGGCAGCGTCACCGTCCAGAACGCCCGGAAGCCGGAGGCGCCCAGCGTCAGCGCCGCTTCCTCGTCGGTGTTGCCGAGGCTTTCCATCAAGGGGATGAGCTCGCGGGCGATGAAGGGGAAGGTGACGAAGATGGTGGCGAGCACGATGCCGGGCAGCGCGAACACCACCTGCAGGTTCCAGGCGTCGAGCCAGGGGCCGAACACGCCGTGGCTGGTCGAGTAGAGCAGCACGTAGACGAGACCGGCCACAACCGGTGACACCGAGAACGGCAGGTCGATCAGCGTCACCAGGAAGGTCTTGCCGACGAACTCGAACTTGGCGATGGCCCAGGCGGCGGCGACACCGAAGACAAGATTGCACGGCAGGGCGATGGCGGCGACGACCGCCGTCAGCTCGATGGCCGCCACGGCGTCGGGATCGGCGAGCGAGGCGAGAAAGGCACCGGCGCCCTTGCGGAAGGCTTCGACGAACACCGTGGCCAGCGGCAAGATGAGGAATAGGGCCAGGAAGGTGACGGCGACGACGATCAGCGTCCGCCGCACCCAGGGCGTTTCCTCGGTGGGCAGGCGCGGGCGCGGCCGGCGGGCGGTGACGGCGGCGGCGGCCAGCGGGCGATCGGCGTTGGCCGGTCCCGAGAGCACTGCGTCAGACATGGCCGAACCTCCGCCGGGTGCGATACTGGATGAAGTTGATGGCCAGCAGAGTGGCGAATGACAGGCCGAGCATGATGGCCGCCACCGCCGTGGCGCCGGCGTAGTTGAACTCCTCGAGCTTGATGACGATGAGGAGCGGGGCGATCTCGGTGACATAGGGAATGTTGCCGGCGATGAAGATCACCGAGCCGTACTCGCCGACGGCGCGGGCAAACGACAGGGCGAAGCCGGTGAGCAGGGCCGGCGCCAGCACCGGCAGCACGACGGTGCGGATGGCACGGAAGCGGCCGGCCCCCAGCGTCGCCGCCGCCTCCTCGACCTCAAGGTCGACCTCGGCCAGGACCGGTTCGACGGTGCGGACGATGAACGGCATGCCGACGAACACCAGCGCTACGAAGACGCCGATCGGCGTGAAGGCGATCTTGATCCCGAGGGCGGCGAACAGGGCGCCGACCCAGCCGTGGGGCGAATAGAGGGCGGTAAGGGCGATGCCGGCCACCGCCGTCGGCAGGGCGAACGGCAGGTCGATGACGGCGTCAAGCACGCGGCGGCCGGGGAAGTCGTAGCGGACCAGCACCCAGGCGACCAGCAGGCCGAACGGCAGATTGAACAGGGCGGCGGCAAACGAGGTCAGAAACGACAGCCGTAGCGCCGCGAGCGTGCGCGCGTCGGTGGCCAGGCGCCAGATCTCGCCGAGACCCAGCGACGAGGCTTCCCAGAACAACGATCCCAGCGGCAACAGGACAATCACGGCAAGATAGACGAGCGTGAAGGTCATCGTTGCCCTGAAACCCGGTATGACGCTCGGCGTAACCAGCCTGGCCATCAAGCTCATCGGTCTCACTTTCATTGGAGGGCGGGAGGGCGGCGCCCTCCGTCATCCTTGACGACAGGGGACGGCGGTCCCCGTCGTCCTCGGCAAGCAAAGGTCCGGCGCCGGGCGCCAGACCCTGTCGTTGCAGTCAGCTGGCGCGAGATCAGTTGGCCGGCCGATAAATCTGATCGAAAATGCCGCCGTCGTCAAAGTGGGCCGGCTGCACCTTCTTCCAGCCGCCGAAGATCGGGTCGTCGATCGACACCAGCTTGATGGCCGGGAAAGCCTTGACGAGCTCGGCCGGCACCGCCTCGGGGCGCGACGGCCGGTAGTGGTACTTGGCGGCCAGCGTCTGGCCCTCGTCGGAGTAGAGGTAATCGAGGTAGGCCTTGGCCTCTTTGGTGGTGCCGGCCTTGTCGGTGTTGGCGGTGACGACGGCCACCGGCGGCTCGGCCAGGATCGACTGCGGCGGCACGACGATGTCGAACTTGTCGGCGCCGAACTCGTCAAGGGCGAGGAAGGCCTCATTCTCCCAGGCCAACAGCACGTCGCCGAGCTCGCGCTGGGCAAAGGTGACAGTGGCACCGCGGGCGCCGGTGTCGAGCACCGGCACGTGGCGGAACAGCGTGGCGATGTAGTCCTTCACCTTGGCCTCGTCGCCGCCGTACTGGCCGTAGGCCCAGGCCCAGGCGGCAAGATAGTTCCAGCGGGCGCCGCCGGAAGTCTTGGGATTGGGGGTGATCACCGCCACGTCGTCCTTGACGAGGTCGCTCCAGTCCTTGATGCCCTTGGGGTTGCCCTTGCGCACCAGAAAGATGATGGTCGAGGTGTAGGGCGCCGAATTGTTGGGCAGCAGCGAGCGCCAGTTGGCGGGGATTTTGCCGGTCTTGCTGGCGATGGCGTCGATGTCGCTTTCGAGCGCCAGCGTCACCACGTCGGCCGGCAAGCCGTCGATGACGGCGCGCGCCTGCTTGCCCGAGCCGCCATGCGAGGCGCGGATTTCGAGGACCTCGCCGGTCTCCTTCTTCCAGTGTTCGGCAAAGGCGGCGTTGTAGGCCTTGTAGAACTCGCGGGTCGGATCATAGGAGACGTTGGTCAGCGTCACCGCGCCGGCCATGGACGCCGACAGGGACAGTATGGCGGCAAAAGCCAGGCTGCCGAGTGAGAAGGACTTCATCGGATTCTCCTGTCGCAGGCGACGCGGCCCGGCCGGGGCCTCGCGGGGTGTGCGCCCCCGGTTCAGCGGCTGGCGGGCGCCTTGTTGCCAAAATCCTATTGGAACGGCCGGGATCGGCAAGAAACGATTGGTCCGCTTTGCCGCGCGATGTGAGTTTATTTTTCCGGCGCCCTGGCGCCGGCGAAGACCGCGGCGGCGGCGGCGAGCGCTCGGGCCACCACCGGCGCCACGCCTTCGCCGAAGGCCTGACGTTCGAGCCGCAGCGAGGGATACCACGGGCTGTCGGCCCGTCCGCTCAGCCAGAGCCAGTCGGGCACCGCCTTGAGCAGGGCGATGGCCGGCCGGCCAAGGGCACCGGCGAGGTGCAGCGGCGGCGCGGCGACGGAGACGAGGAGATCGAGCCGGCTCATCACGGCGGCGGTGTCGGCCAGCGCGTCAAGGCCGGCTTCGAAATCCGGACCGGGGTGCTCAAGGCGGAAGGGAGCGGCGGCCACCGCCCAGCCGGACGGCGTGTCGGCGCGGACGATCTCGTCGGCCGACAGTTTCTGCAAGGCGATGAGGCGCGTATCGGAAAGCGCGGCGAACGGGGCCAGATCGGCCGGGCCGGCCAGCCAGCGATCGGCCGGCAGGCGGGCGTTGCCGCGCCAGACGAGGCCGATGGTCCGCAGGCCGCCGCGCAGGGCGAGACGAGCGGACCAGCGTTCGGCGAGGCCGGCGTCGGCGGCGACATAGGGGGCACGCACGCCGACGGCGCCGAGCGTCAGGCCGAGCCGGGCCGGCAGATCGAACAGCGACACCGCAGCGGTGACTTCGCCGGCGTCGCGCTCGTGCACGACGAGGCGATCGGCGCCCGGCACGGTGGCGCCGAGCCGCGACAGCGCCCGCGGCAACAGCAGGACCACCTCGCCGCCCAGCGACTTGGCCGGGGCAACGAAACGCAGGAACGGCAGGACGTCGCCCGGCCGGTCGGCGACCCGGATCAGCAGGCGGCCGTCGGCAAACGGTCGGCCGTCCCAGACCCGCGCCGGCGCGGCGTCGGCCGGCACTTCGGGCGGCGTCCAGTCGCGGAAGCCGCCGGTATAATCGCCAAGACGCAGGCGCAACAGGGCCAGATCGGCCCGCGCCGCCGCCAAGCCGGGATCGGCGGCGACGAGGTCGCTCAGCACCGTCACCGCTTCGTCGAAGGCGCCGATTTCCACCAGCGCCTGCCCGAGGTGGTGGGCGGCGAGGCGATGGCCGGGCACCAGAGCGAGCGCCATGCGGCAGGCCTGCACCGTCTGGCGATAGTCGCCGGCCTTGGCGTGGGTGCGGGCGATGCCGAGGGCGATGTCGGGATTGCCCGGATCGAGGCGGCGTGCCTCGCCATAGGCGGCGAGCGCTTCGTCGTGGCGGCCGGCGACGGCCAGCGCCTCGGCGGCGTCAAGGCGCAGATCGGCGCGGTCAGGCGCGCAGCGCACGGCACGCAGGATCAGCGTCACCGCCCGTGCCGCGTCGCCATTGGCGCGATAGGCGGCGGCGCAGCGGCCGAGCGCGTCGACGTTGTCGGCCTCGCGGGCCAGCACCACCTCGTAAAGGGCGATGGCGTCGACGTACTTGTGGGCGGCGAGAGCGATCTCGGCCCGCTGCATCAGCGAGGTGACGATCGACGTGCTCATGGCCCCCCCGTCAGACGAGCGAGCGCGCCGCCGAGCGCCGCCACGACGCTGTCCCAGTCGCCGGCGCGCGGTTGGCGGAACAGACGCAGCGTCGGATACCACGGGCTGTCGTCACGGCCGACCAGCCAGCGCCAGTTGGCATTGGCGGGCAGCATGACATAGGTCGGCCGGCCGAGGGCGCCGGCCAGATGGGTGGTCGGCCCGCCGGTACCGACGACGAGGTCGACGGCCGCCAGCGCTGCCGCCATCTCGGTGAGATCGGACAGGCGATCGCCGACCACTTCCAGCCGGCCGGCCAGCGGCGAGGCGCGCAACTGGTCAAGTCCGTCGCGGGGCTGCAGCGCAACGAAATGCAAACCCGGCAGATCGAGGAGCGGCGCCAGTCGCTCGAGCGGCGGCGAGCGGCCGGGATCGGGGCGCCCCCCCTGCCAGGCGAGGCCGACACGCAGTTGCTCGGGGCCACCGAGGCTGTGGCGCCAGGCGTCGATGCGCGCCCCGTCGACCGGGAAGGCCAACGGCGGCGGCAGGCTGTCGAGGTCGGTGCCGAACACCAGCGGCAGGCTCATCAGCGGCACTTCAAGATCGTGTGGCGGCAGACGGCGCCCCTGTTCGACCAGTTCGACCGGCGTCGGGCCGAAGTCGATGCGGCGCATCAGGCCGACGAGCGGCGGCCGCACCTCGACCACCATGCGGCCGCCACGGGCGGCGGCGAGGCGCAGGAAACGCGAGAACTGGATCTGATCGTCGAGGCCCTGCTCGCCGTGCACGAGCAACGTGCGGCCGGCGTAGTCCTCGCCCTGCCAGCGCGGCACGCCGAACTGGCGCGGCAGCATTTCCTTGGCCCGCCAGCGCACCTCGTAGCCGGCAAAGCCACGGCCATAGTCGCCCTTGAGCAACAGCGTCTCGGCTTCGTCGAGCAGCAGCTCGGGATCGGCCGGACCGAGGCGGCGGGCGGTCGCGAAGACGGCCAGCGCCTCGTCGCAGCGGTTGAGGTCGCGGAGCGCGTTGCCGAGGCCGCGATGGGCGCGGGCAAGATCGGGTTTGAGGGCGATGGCGGCGCGGAAGTGCTCGGCCGCCTCCTCGAAGCGGCCGGCGTCGCGGACGAGCGCGCCGAGGGCGATCTCGGCCTCGGCCGTCGGGTTTTCGGCGACCAGCTGCCGCATCAGCCGTTCGGCGTCGGCCGGGAAGCCGGCCTTGCGCAGCGCCAGGGCGTAGGCGGCGCGGAAGGTCGGCGTTGAGAGGCCACGCGCCTCGGCGGCCCGGAACAGCACGACGGCGCGGTGATGATCGTCGTCGGCAAGCGCTTGCCCGCCCAGCCGATAGAGCGCCTCGGCGCCGTTCGGCTGATCGGGTGGCCGCAGCGGCAGCGGCGGCAGCGGATGACCGGCGCAGAGCTGGCGGCGATCGCCGGCCGCAAGCAGGCGCAGCGCCTCGGCGAGCCTTGCCGCCAGCCCGGCGAACGGCGCGGTCTCGACCTCGTGGCGCGAGCGGCGGAAGAGCCGGGCCGACGGGTACCACGGGCTGCTGTCGCCCTGGCGCGGCCAGACCCAGGAGGCCCCTTCGTCGACGACCACCCACACCGGTCGGCCGAGAGCGCCGGCCAGGTGAGCGAAGGCGGTATCGGTGGCGATGACGAGATCGAGGTTCTCCATCACCGCCGCCGTTGCCACCAGATCGACCGGACCATCGTCCAGCCGTTCGACGGCAAACGGCGTGGTGCCGGCCATGAGCGCGATGAGACGGACGCCGTCGAGCGTGGCGAGCGGCGCCAGCGCGGCCGGGAGCTCCGGCCAGGCAAGACCGACGCGCAGACCGGACCGTTCGGCCAGCTGTCCGGCCGCGGTCAGCGTCGCGGCAAGCGGCGCGGCGAGATAGCGGTCGGGGGCGGGAACGCTGTCGAGGCGCGTACCGCAGGCGGCCGGCAGGCGGGTGAGCGGCCATTGCTGATCGGCGGGACCGGCCGCCTCGGCGTCGGCGATGACGGCGTCGACGCCGGGCGCGCCGGCCAGCAGCGCGGCCAAACCGTCACCACACAGGACTTCGACGCGCGCCGCGCCCCGGCGTTTGAGTTCGGCGGCGTAGCGGACAAGCTGCAGCGCCTCGGCCGCCGGCCCGTCGGCCAGAAGTCGGAAGCGCTGGCCGGTCGCCGCCTCGCCGTGCCAGGACGGTGAGGGACCGGCCGTCGTGCCGTCCGGCGACCAATGCCAGTTGGTCAGGCCTTCCTCGTAATTGCCGGCGCCGAGCTGCGCCGCGCCGAGGCTCGCCCGGGCCACGGCATCGCCGGGGGCCAGCGCCACGGCCCGGCGCAGGGCAGCGGTCGCCTCGTCGTCGCAGCCGGCGGCCAGCGCGGTGATGCCGAGTTCGCGATTGGCGTCGGCGTGGCGGGGAGCGCGGGCGACGGCGTCGCGCAGGAAATGCAGCGCCAGACCGAGATCGCCGCGCCGACGTTCGGCAACCCCGAGGGCGCAGGCGGCATCGGCATGGCCGGCGTCGGCGGCCAGCACCCGTTCGAGCGCCCGGCGGGCGCCCTTGTCGTCGCCGCGCGCCGTCAGCAGCGCCGCCCAGCGGACAAGCAGGCCGCCGTTGTCGGGTTCGGCCAGCACCGCCCGGCGCAGGGCCAGTTCGGCCTTGTCCGGTTCGCCGAGCCGGAGGTGGGCGTCGGCCCGCAGCGACTGTGCCGACAGGAAGGCGGCATCGTCGGCGGCAACACCGTCGAGGTGGCGCAGACCCAGCCGCGGGTTGCCATCGGCCAGCGCCCGTTCGGCCAGAGCGACCAGCGCCGCGCCGGCGGACGGCGCCTCGACGCGCATCGACCCGGCGGCGATGAGGCCACCTCCCGTGTCAAAGCTCAGTTTCTCGTCGGGGCTAGCTTGCATGCGGTGAGCCGTAGCACGTCCTGTACCGGTTCGGTCGGCCCGTGAACAACCGACGACCTCAGCCTTCACCTGGCGGCCCGTCGCGGCCGTGCTGCCGCCTCCCGGTGATTCGCCAGGATTATAACGACATTCGCCACAATTGAGAGTGGACGTTGCGAGCAACTGGCGAGCCACCATCGGAGCGTGGCAACCCTGCCTTGCCGAGCCGGACAAGGAAAGTTGACCTCTTTTGTCTTTCTAGCGTCAAGGCTAACGCCTATTAACCCTGCGGCAAACCTCGGCAGCGACAATCACCGCCAAGGCGTCGCCATGCCGCGGTGTCCTTCCGCAACATCGCCCAGCGCCCGCTCATCCGGATGGAGCCCATGATTCCCCACGACAATTCCGCCCAGAAGGCGTCGCGTGCCTACCTGCTGCCGGCGCTCGACGACGAATTCCTGCTCTCCGATTCGATGCGCGGCGTCCGCTTCCTGCTCGAATATTCCAAGGCCGAACAGACGCTTGCCGCCTGGGGCATCCGTTCGACCATCGTGGTGTTCGGTTCGGCGCGCGTGCACGAGAATGGCGATCCGCGCCACAACAGGTGGTACAATGTCGCCCGCGACTTCGGCCGCATCGCCTCGGAAGAAGGCGGGGCGCTGACCCGTACCAACGGTCTGCTGGAAAACGTCATCGCCACGGGCGGCGGCCCGGGCATCATGGAGGCGGCCAACCGCGGCGCCCGCGATGCCGGCGCGCCGACCATCGGCTTCAACATCACGCTGCCGCACGAGCAGGAGCCCAACGCCTTCACGACGCCGCAGCTGACGTTCCGCTTCCACTATTTCGCCATGCGCAAGATGCATCTGGCCATGCGCGCCAACGCGCTGGTGGTGTTCCCCGGCGGCTTCGGCACCTTCGACGAGCTGTTCGAGCTGTTGACGCTTGGCCAGACGCACAAGGGCACGCGCATTCCGGTGGTGCTGGTCGACAAGGAATACTGGACGACGGTCATCAATTTCCAGGCGCTGGCCGAATACGGCATGATCAACCCCGAGGACGTCGATCTCGTGCACTTCGCCGACACCGCCGAGGAGATCTGGCGCTATCTGGTCGAAAGCGAGATCGGCACCCATCGCGAGCACGAGCGGGCCGTGCCCGGCTACGGCAAGGGGGCGCTGACGCGACCGGCCATGGAGCCGAAGGCCGGCTGAACCGACCCGGCACCCGATAATCCACAGGAAGTTGTCGTTCGGCCTCGCCGCTCCGGCTTTGCAGGAGCGGCGAACATGCACTAGCGTCACCGCCCATGACCGACATCGCCGAACGCTCCGAAGACACGCCCAGCCCTGCCCCGGCCACCCCGGCCATGGCCCAGTACATCGAGATCAAGGCGGCCAATCCGGACTGCCTGCTGTTCTATCGCATGGGCGATTTCTACGAGATGTTCTTCGAGGACGCCGAAACGGCGTCACGGGCGCTCGGCATCACCCTTACCAAGCGCGGCAAGTATCTCGGCGTCGACGTGCCGCTCTGCGGCGTGCCGGTACACGCCGCCGACGACTACCTGCAGCGCCTCATCTCGCTCGGGTTCCGCGTCGCCGTCTGCGAACAGATGGAAGACCCGGCCGAAGCGAAGAAGCGCGGCTCCAAGGCGGTGGTGCGCCGCGACGTCGTCCGTCTGGTCACGCCCGGCACGCTCACCGAGGACAATCTCCTCGACGCCCGCCGCTCCAACTTCCTCGCCGCCGTCGCCCGCCAGAAGGGGTCGGAGGGCAGCGCCGACAGCTTCGCCGTTGCTTGGGCCGACATGTCCACCGGCCTGTTCCGCCTCGCCGAAACGGCGCCGGCCGGACTGGCGGCGCTGCTCGCCCGCGTCGGGCCGAGCGAACTCCTGGTGGCCGACACGCTGTTCGACGAGGATGAGCTCAGGCGCATCTGCAAGGCCTCGAGCGATGCCGTCGTGCCGCTGCCGCGCGCCTTCTTCGACGGCGCCACCGCCGAGCACCGGCTGACCGCCTTCTACGGCGTCGCCTCGCTCGACGCCTTCGGCGGCTTCACCCGCATCGAGACCATCGCGGCGGCGGCCGTCGTCGCCTACGTCGACAAGACGCAGGTCGGCAACCGGCCTCCGCTCGATCCGCCGGCCCGCGAGAGCCTCGGCACCGCCATGGCCATCGACGCGGCGAGCCGGGCCAATCTCGAGCTCACGCGCACGCTCGGCGGCGAACGGCGCGGCAGCCTGCTGGCCGCCATCGATCGCACCGTCACCGGCGCCGGCGCCCGCCTGCTGGCCGACCGGCTGGCCAGTCCGCTCGCCGATCCGGCCGCCATCCGCGACCGGCTCGACGCCGTCGGCTATTTCCTCGACGAGGCGACGCTGCGCGCCCGTCTGCGCGACGATCTGGCCGGTGCGCCCGACATGGCGCGGGCGCTTACCCGCCTGACGCTCGATCGCGGCGGCCCGCGCGACCTGGCCGCCGTGGCCGGCGGTCTGGCCACCGCCCTGCGGCTCGGCGAAGACCTCGGCGATCTCGAGGGCGTCGGCAGCGAGATCGCCGCCATCGCCGCCGATCTTCGCGCCGCGCCGGCGGCGCTCGGCGACCGCATCGCCGCCGCCCTTGACGACGAGCTGCCGTTGCTCAAGCGCGACGGCGGTTTCGTGCGCAAGGGCCACCGCGCCGACCTCGACGAGGCGCGGGCGCTGCGCGACGAGAGCCGGCAGGTGATCGCCGCGTTGCAGCAAACCTACGCCGATCTCACCGACATCAAGAGCCTCAAGGTGCGGCACAACGGCGTGCTCGGCTATTTCGTCGAGGTGTCGGCGACCAACGCCGCCGCCATGCTGGCCGAACCGCTCAACCGCACTTTCATCCACCGCCAGACCATGGCTGGCGCCGTCCGCTTCTCGACCACCGAACTCGGCGAGCTCGAGGGCCGCATCGCCTCGGCGGCCGAGCGGGCGCTCGGCATCGAGCTCAGCGTGTTCGCCGGTCTGGTCACCGACGTCGTCGCCGCCGGTCAGGCCATCAAGCGGGCCGCCGACCGGCTGGCGGCGCTCGACGTCGCCACGGCGCTGGCGGAACTGGCCGCCGCCGAAGGCTACGCCCGGCCGAAGGTCGACGACGGTCTGGCCTTCCGCATCGAGGGCGGCCGCCATCCGGTGGTCGAGCAGATGCTGCGCGAGGATGGCGGCGCCTTTGTCGCCAACAACTGCGATCTCGGCGCCAGCGGCGGGACGCCAGCCGGCAAGCTCTGGGTGGTGACCGGTCCCAACATGGCCGGCAAGTCCACCTTCCTGCGCCAGAACGCCCTCATCGCCATCCTGGCCCAGATCGGCTCGTTCGTGCCGGCCCGCAGCGCCCACATCGGCGTGGTCGACCGGTTGTTCAGCCGCGTCGGCGCCGCCGACGATCTGGCCCGCGGTCGCTCGACCTTCATGGTCGAGATGATCGAGACGGCCGCCATCCTCAACCAGGCCGGACCGCGCTCGTTCGTCATCCTCGACGAGATCGGCCGCGGCACCGCCACCTTCGACGGCCTGTCCATCGCCTGGGCCACCATCGAGCACCTGCACGAAGTCAATCGGGCACGGGCGCTGTTCGCCACCCACTATCACGAGCTGACGGCCCTCAGCGAACGGCTGCCGCGCATCGTCAACGCCACCGTCAAGGTCAAGGAGTGGAAGGGCGACGTCGTCTTCCTGCACGAGATCGTGCCGGGCAGCGCCGACCGCTCCTATGGCATTCAGGTGGCCAAGCTGGCCGGCCTGCCGCGCCCGGTGGTCGAGCGGGCGAAAGCGGTGCTGGCCGAGCTCGAAAAGTCGGGCGGCAACAACGCCGCCTCGGTGCTCGACGACCTGCCGCTGTTCTCCGCTGCCCGCCGCCGGCCGCACGAGGAGGCCACGGCGCCGGAGGCCGATCCGGCCGAGGAAGCGCTGCTGGCCGCCCTCGACGGCCTGGCGCCCGACGATCTCAGCCCGCGCGAGGCGCTGGAGGCGCTCTACCGGCTGAAGGCACTGCGGGGGGCACTGCCGGCACGATGAATCTTCGGGCAAAGGCTGGTATGGAAACTCTGGCGTTCCACAACGGAACCCCCTAGACCATTGGCCGACCGGATGACCTCCGGTCGACAAGCGAATGCAGTTGATCTTGCGGCTGGAGTTCCGAAACTCGTCCCCGGCCGCGTCCGGGCGCCCGCCCGCTTGCCGAAGGTTCCGCGCCGATGCCGAAGACCGTTGCCCCGCTGCCGCTCATCGACGAAATCGCCCTCCGGGCCGAGATTGACAGCGCCGTGGCCACCACGCCGACGGGCAGCGACGCCCGACCACAGATCCTCGCCCTGCTCAAGAAGGCCTATGCCACCGGCCGCAACGAAGCGCGCCAGCGTCTGGCCGCCAACCGCAACGGTGCCGCCTGCGCCCGCAGCCTGTCGGAGCTGACCGACATCATCGTCCGCGTCGTCGCCGACATTGCCGTCACCCACGTCGTGCCGGTGTTCCGGGCGTCTGTGGCCGAACGCATGGCGGTGGTGGCGGTGGGTGGCTACGGCCGCGCCGCCATGGCGCCGGCCTCCGACGTCGATCTGCTGTTCCTGCTGCCGGCCAAGCAGACGCCGTGGGGCGACAGCGTCGTCGAGTACCTGCTGTATCTGCTCTGGGACATAGGCTTCAAGGTCGGCCATTCGACGCGCCGGGTCGAGGACTGCATACACCTGGCTCGCAGCGACATGACCATCCGCACCGCCCTCCTCGAAGCACGCTGGATCTGGGGCGAGGAGTCGCTGTTCCGCGAGATGAACAACCGCTTCCAGAGCGAGGTGGTCAAGGGCACCGGACCGGAGTTCATCAAGGCCAAGCTGGCCGAGCGCGACGAGCGGCACAAGCGCCAGGGCACGTCGCGCTATCTGGTCGAGCCCAACGTCAAGGAGGGCAAGGGCAGCCTGCGCGACCTGCACACGCTGTTCTGGATCGCCAAGTACTTCTATCAGGCCGACACCGCCGACGAACTGGTACGCCACGGCGTGTTCTCGCGTGCCGAGCTCAACCGCTTCCACAAGTGCGAGGATTTCCTCTGGGCGGTGCGCTGCAATCTGCACTTCATCACCGGCCGGGCCGACGACCGCCTCGGCTTTGACAACCAGCGGGAAATCGCCGCCCTGCTCGGCTACCAGACCCATCCCGGCCTCGAACCGGTCGAGCGCTTCATGAAGCACTACTTCCTGGTGGCCAAGGACGTCGGCGACCTGACACGCATCTTCTGCGCCGCGCTCGAGGAAAACCACGCCAAGCCCAAGCCGATGCTGGACCGGGTGTTCCACGGCCGCCTCAGCCGGCGCAAGAAGTCGCTGCCGGGCACGCCGCAGTTCGTCATCGAGAACGACCGCGTGTCGATCGCCAACGACAAGGTGTTCGAGGCCGACCCGGTTAACCTGATCCGCATCTTCGCCGTCGCCGACAAGCACAATCTCGACTTCCACCCCGACGCGCTGAAGCTCATCACCCGATCGCTGCACCTCGTCGACGCCAAGCTGCGCGCCAACGAGGAGGCCAACCACATCTTCATCGACGTGCTGTCGTCCAAGAAGCACGGCGAGACGGTGCTGCGGGCCATGAACGAGACCGGCGTGCTCGGCCGCTTCGTCCAGGAATTCGGCCGCGTCGTGGCGATGATGCAGTTCAACATGTACCACCACTACACGGTGGACGAGCACACGCTGCGGGCCATCGGCCTGCTGGCCCAGATCGAACGCGGCGAGGACGGTACCGACCATCCGCTGGCCACCGATCTCTTCCACGTCATCTCCAACCGCAAGGTTCTCTACATGGCGGTGTTCCTGCACGACATCGCCAAGGGCCGGCCGGAGGATCATTCGGTGGCGGGCGCCACCATCGCCCGCCATCTCGGGCCGCGCTTCGGCTTTTCGGCCGGCGAGACCGATCAGCTGGCCTGGCTGGTGCAGAACCATCTGGTCATGTCGATGATCGCCCAGTCGCGCGACCTCTCCGACCGCAAGACGGTGCGCGACTTCTGCGCCGTGGTCCAGACCATCGACCGCCTGCGCATGCTGCTCATCCTCACCGTCGCCGACATCCGGGCCGTCGGTCCGGGGGTGTGGAACGGCTGGAAGGGGCAGTTGCTGCGGACGCTGTTCTACGAGGCCGAACCGTACCTGCTCGGCGGCCACACCCACCTGTCGCGCGACCAGCGCGTCGCCGCCTCCAAGGCCGAGCTCGCCGCCCATCTGACCGACTGGGACGAGGAGGAGCTCGCCCAGTACATGAAGCGGCACTTCGCCCCCTACTGGATGCGCGTCGACCTGCCGGAAAAGCTGATGCACGCCGAGCTGCTGCGCAAGATGGGGCGCGAGGGCCGGCTGCTCGGCACCGCCGTCAGCTCCAAGAAGTTCGAGGCGGTGACCGAACTGGTCGTCGTGGCGCCCGACCATCCGCGGCTGCTGTCGACCATCACCGGCGCCTGCGCCGCTTCCGGCGCCAACATCGCCGACGCCCAGATCTACACCACCACCGACGGCCTCGCCCTCGACACCATCCTGATCAACCGCGAGTTCCCCAACGACGCCGACGAGCTCCGCCGGGCCGAGCGCATCCTCAAGCTGATCGAGGCGACGCTCGACGGCCGCGAGCGTCTGCCCGAGGTGGTGGCGCGCAAGCTGGCGCAGCGCAAACAGACCACCGCCTTCGTGTTGCCGACCGAGATCAAATTCGACAACACCCTGTCCGAGCACGTGTCGGTCATCGAGATCTCCTGTCTCGACCGGCCGGGGCTGCTCTACGACGTCACGACGGCGCTGTCCGATCTCCACCTCAACATCGGCTCGGCCCACATCGCCACCTTCGGCGAACGGGCGGTCGACGTGTTCTACGTCACCGACTTCACCAAGATGAAGATCCTCTCCGGCCACAAGAGCGCCGCCATCCGCCGGCGCCTGACGCAGGCCATCGAAGAGGGGCCGACCGCAGACGCCCAGAAAGCTCTCTGACCGATGAGTCTTGTCAAGAACTTCATGACCGTTGGCGGGGCCACGCTGTCTTCGCGCGTGCTCGGCTTTGTCCGCGACGTGTTCATGGCCAACATGCTCGGCTCCGGCCCGATCGCCGACGCCTTTTTCGTCGCCTTCCGCCTGCCCAACCTGTTCCGCCGTCTGTTCGCCGAGGGCGCCTTCTCGGCGGCGTTCATCCCGCTGTTCTCCCGATCGCTGGCCGAGGGCGGCAAGCCGTGCGCCCGCCTGCTGGCCGAGGACATCCTCGCCGTCTTCCTGCTGGCGCTGACGCTGATCACCGCCGTGGCCGAGATCGCCGCGCCCTGGCTGGTGGGCGTGCTGGCGCCCGGCTTCCTCGCCGACCCCGACAAGTTCGGCGCCGCCGAGGCGATGACGCGCATCATGTTCCCCTATCTTGCCTGCATGTCGCTGACGGCCATGGCGGCGGGCATGCTGCAATCGTTCGGCCGCTTCGCCGTCGCCGCCTTCGCCCCCTCGCTGCTCAACGTCATCCTGGTCGCCGCCCTCGCCCTCATCTGGTGGGAGAAGTGGGCCGGCACGCCGCTCGCCGCCTATACGCTCAGCTGGGCCGTGTTCATCTCCGGTATCGCCCAGCTGATCGCCGTCGGCGGCTCGCTGTGGTGGATCGGCTTCCCGATGTCGCTGAAGCGGCCGCGCTATACCCACAACGTCCGCCGCTTCATCACGCTCGGCATTCCCGGCATCGTCTCGGGCGGCATCACCCAGATCAACATCGTCGTCGGCACCATCATCGCCTCGATGCAGGCCAGCGCCGTGTCGTGGCTCTATTTCGCCGACCGCATCTACCAGCTGCCGCTCGGCGTCATCGGCGTCGCCATCGGCGTGGTGCTGCTGCCCGACCTGACGCGCCGCGTCCGGACCGAGGGCGAGAGCGACGGCATTTTCCACGTCCAGAACCGGGCGCTGGAGTTCGCCATGGCGCTGACGCTGCCGGCCACCGTGGCGCTAATCGCCATACCCTACACCATCATGCGCGTGCTGTTCGAACGCGGCGCCTTCACCGCCGTCGATACCGTCGCCACCGCCGAGGCGCTGATCGCCTTCTCCGCCGGCCTGCCGGCCTTCGTCGCCATCAAGGTGTTCCAGCCGTCGTTCTACGCCCGCGAGGACACCAAGACGCCAACCGTGCAGGGCGGCATCTCGGTGGCCGTCAACATCGTCGCCTCGCTGGCGCTGTTCCCGTTCATCGGTCACGTCGGCATCGCCGCCGCCACCTCGCTGTCGGCCTGGGTCAATGCCGTCATGCTGGTGGTCGTCCTCATCCGGCGCGGCCACTTCGTCGCCGACCGGCTGCTCTACCGCCGTCTGGCGCTGCTGGCGCTGGCCAGCCTGATGATGGGCGCGGCACTGGTGCTCGGCGCCAGCATCATCGACGGACCGCTGCACGACCGGCACTTCATCGTCGCCGGCCCCTGGCTGATCGGGCTCTGCGGCTTCGGCATGATCGTCTACGGCATCGCCGCCATGGCGACCGGCGCCGTCGACGTCCGCCGCTACGCCGGCGCGCTGCTCCGGCGCGGCAAGGACAGTTGAGGGAAAGCGGGCCGGTTTCAAGAGCTTGCGTCGCCACTTGCCGATCAGCCGGTTGGAACCGGATCGGCAGGTGCTCTTGCGCCCGGCGTCCGGTGGGTCCATAAGGCCGGCACCGCCGGGCACACACCCGATGCGGTCCGTTCATCATCCATCCGGGTCCAAACCGATGACTTTCAAGCCTCTTGTCTTCTCCGGCGTTCAACCCACCGGCAATCTCCACCTCGGCAACTATCTCGGCGCCATCAAGCGCTTCGTCGAAATGCAGGCCACGCACGACTGCATCTATTGCGTCGTCGATGAGCACGCCATCACCGTCTGGCAGGATCCCTTCGAGCTCAAGCGCCAGATCCGCGAAGTGACGGCCGCCTTCCTGGCCGCCGGCATCGATGCCGACAAGCACATCGTCTTCAACCAGAGCCAGGTGCCCGAGCACGCCGAACTTGCCTGGGTGTTCAACTGCGTCGCCCGCATGGGCTGGATGAACCGCATGACGCAGTTCAAGGAGAAGGCCGGCAAGGACCGCGAGAACGTGTCGCTGGGTCTGTTCGCCTATCCCTCGCTGATGGCCGCCGACATCCTCGTCTACCGCGCCACGCACGTGCCGGTGGGCGAAGACCAGAAACAGCACCTCGAGCTGACGCGCGATATCGCCACCAAGTTCAACAACGACTTCTCGGCTTCGATCGCCGCCCACGGTCACAACGCCGAGGACGGCTACTTCCCGCTGCCCGAGCCGCTGACGCAGGGGCCGGCGCCACGCGTCATGAGCCTGCGCGACGGCACCAAGAAGATGTCGAAGTCCGACCCGTCGGACTATTCGCGCATCAACCTGACCGACGACGCCGACGCCATCGCCCAGAAGATCCGCAAGGCCCGCACCGATCCGGAGCCGCTGCCGTCCGATGTCGACGGGCTCAAGGCGCGGCCGGATGCCGACAACCTCGTCACCATCTACGGTGCGCTGGCCAACAAGAGCCGCGAAGCCGTGCTGGCCGAGTACGGCGGTTCGCAGTTCTCGGTGTTCAAGCCGGCGCTGGCCGATCTCGCCGTGTCGGTGCTGTCGCCGATCAACGATCGCATGAAGGCGCTGATGGCCGAGCCTGACGTCATCGACGACATCCTGGCCAAGGGCTCGGAGCGGGCCGCGGCCATCGCTTCCAAGGTGATGGACGACGTGCGCGACATCGTCGGCTTCATCCAGAGCCGCAAGCGGCGGTAATCCCTCAACTTCGCGTCCCGACCACGGCCGGGACGCGACTGAGCGCGGCCGTCCAGTTCGCCGTTACCGGACACATCCAACCGACGGCCTCCAGAATTTCCCGATGCAAGCCAATCAGGTCCTTGTCCCAGATCGGTTCGTGATGGGCGACGCGGTTGCGGAAGCGACGGATCATGTTGAAGCGGCTATGCACGTCAGTGCGCCGCAGCTTGCGCCCTCCTGACGAAAAGCCGCGGTGCAATGCCCGTCGCCAAAGCTGCTCGTCATAGCGCGGTCCGAGCAGGCCGACCCAGAAGCCGAAGCTGAGCTCGGCCACCAGTGAACCGTGCAGTCGATCCTCCGCCACCTTTTGCAGTTTGGCGCGGGCTTTGCTGATTTCGTCGAGCGAATCCGGCTTGAGCACATCGTCGTTCTTGAACCAGTCGGCGCCGAAATGATCGACCATGGCACCGTCAACGACGTTTCGCAGCGCGATCTCGACGCTGTGCAACGACGAATGAAAAGCCTCGGAAGCGCTCAGGTTCTGTTCGTACATCTGAATCGCCAGCGCAAAGTCCCCTTGTGACTGTCGAACGTAGGGCTCCAGGCGGCTCTGCGACAGTGTGCGTAGCAGAGCCCTCTCCATCTGCATCATGATGCTCGCGCCAAAAGTTAACTTGTCATTAACGGCTGTGTCGCTTAAATACGCTTCGTACACCCCGGGCCGGCCTCTGCCGATTGGCATGCTCCCGGGGTCAGTCGTTTTTATCCCGGCTTTGATTCGCGTGCTAGCTGCATTTCAGCTACGCACGCCTCTCGCATTCTTGGCAGTTGCGCTCTCATGCTGCCCTGATAGGCTCAAGCCATGGTTTCAAAACGCCTCGCCCGCGAAGACGGACATCGCCGCAAGTTCCTGTGCGTGGTTGACGCCTCGCCGGAGTGCGAGCGCGCCGTGCTCTACGCCGCCACCCGCGCCGCCCGTACCGGCGGCGGGCTTGTGCTGCTCTATGTCATCCCTCCCGGCGACTTCCAGCACTGGCGCGGCGTCGAGGAAATGATGCGCGCCGATGCCATCGCCGAGGCGGACGACCTGCTCGCCACCATGGCCGGCCGGGCCCGCGACTTCGCCCGCGTCGAAGCCGAGCCGGTCATCCGCGAAGGCAAGCCGGCCGATGCCCTCGATGCCCTCATCGAGGAGGACCGCGACATCGCCATCCTGGTGCTGGCTTCGGCGGTCGGCAACGACGGCCCCGGACCGCTGATCTCCTCCATCGCCAGCCGCAGCAACGGCGGCTTTCCCATCCCCGTCACCATCGTGCCCGGCGGGCTCAGCGACGAGGAGCTGACGGCGGTGACTTAGTTGTTTGAGCCTCAAGCGCCGGCGCGGATTTTGTCTCAGCCTCAAGCGCCGGCGCGCCATCCGGCGCTTGGCTTTCGCTGCGCGCGGCGTCGGTCGACGCCGGCAGCCGCGCTCGACGCGCCGTCTGCTTGAAGTTGAGCCTCCGGCGCCAAACGTGTCGCTGGGCTGCAAAGCCGGGGATCGACTGTCTATCCGGTTGACAAACCGTTCATTTGGGCACATCCGCAGCCTCACCGATTGTTCATTTGAAAATCCCGAAATAGTCTCCTAACATTCAAGTTTAGAGACGTTCCAATCAGGTGCACCCTGAGGAGGCCCGCATGTTCATCCAAACCGAAACGACGCCGAATCCGGCCACCCTCAAGTTCCTGCCGGGACGCGTGGTGCTCGACGGCAATCCGCGCGAGTTCCTGACCGCCGAGGCCGCCGCCGTCTCGCCGCTGGCCAGCGCGCTGTTCGCCGTGGCCGGCGTCACCGGCGTGTTCTTCGGCTACGACTTCATCACCGTCACCAAGTCCGATCCGGACTGGCAGCGGCTGAAGCCGGCCGTGCTCGGCGCCATCATGGAGCACTTCATGTCGGGCAAGCCGGTGATGGCCGCCGAAGGCAGCGCCGAGATCGCCGCCGAGGAAGAGTTCGAAGCGGCCGATGCCGAGACGGTGGCCACCATCAAGGAGCTGATCGAGACGCGCGTCCGGCCGGCCGTGGCCGCCGACGGTGGCGACATCACCTTCCGCGCCTTCAAGGACGGCATCGTCTACCTGACCATGCGCGGCGCCTGCGCCGGCTGCCCGTCGTCGACGGCGACGCTGCGCAACGGCATCCAGAACCTGCTCAAGCACTTCCTGCCGGAAATCAAGGAAGTGCGCGCCGTCGCCTGAGTCGGCCCGCCGTTTCCGTTCGCTTGACGACGCCGTCGGCCACCTGGCCGGCGGCGTTGCCGCGTCAGAGCGGCAGTTCCTTTTCCGGGCTCTGGCACAGGTCGGCGATCAGACAGCGGCCACAGTCGGGCTTGCGTGCCTTGCAGACGTAGCGGCCGTGCAGGATCAGCCAATGGTGGGCGTGGCGCAGATAGGCCGGCGGAATGATGCGGAGAAAGGCCTGCTCGACTTCGAGCGGCGTCTTGCCCGGCGCCAGCCCCAACCGGTTGCCGAGGCGGAAGATGTGGGTGTCGACGGCAAACGTCGGCTGGCCGAAGGCGATGTTGAGCACGACGCTGGCCGTCTTGCGGCCGACGCCGGGCAGCGCTTCCAGCGCGGCGCGATCCTCGGGCACGGTGCCGCCGTGCTCGGCCACCAGTTGCTCCGACAGGGCGATGACGTTGCGCGCCTTGGCGCGATAGAGACCGATGGTGCGGATGAACTCGCACAGGCGCTCCTCGCCGAGCGCCGCCATCTTGTCGGGCGTGTCGGCGACGGCGAACAGTGCCCGTGTCGCCTTGTTGACGCCGGCGTCGGTGGCCTGGGCCGACAGCACCACCGCCACCAGCAGCGTGAAGGCGTTGACCGATTCGAGTTCACCCTTGGGTTCGGGGTTGGCGGCGGCGAAGCGGGCGAACATCGCCTCGACCTCGGCGGCCGAATAGAGGGGAGTGGCGGGGGGCGCCTTGCGGCTGACGGGCTTGGGCATGAACGCACTCTTGGTTGGCGGCGAGGACACAATCTTCGTCCATGCTGCCGCCGGATGACGACAGCAGCGGCAACTTTTTTGCCGCCGATCGCGACCGCGCGCAAGAATCGGGTGGTCGCCCCCTTGCCCGCTCCCTACCTTGGCGCCAACATGCGCTTCAAGGAGAGCCGCGATGGACGCGATTACCCGCACCGACAACCTCAATCGGCCGCCGATGTCGGCGAGCTGGCTGCACGAGGGCCTCAAGATGGCCGCACCCGTCAAGCTCGACCGCCAGAACGCCGACTACGTGCTGGTGCGCGACACCATCCAGTTCATTTCCGAGCGCTGGCGCGACCAGCCGGAGCTCGAGACCATCGCCGCCGCCGTCGGCACCGACGCGCTGCATCTGCACCGGCTGTTCACCCGCTGGGCTGGCCTGACGCCCAAGGCCTTCGTGCAGGCGCTGACGCTCAACGAGGCGCGGCGCATGCTCGACCAGTCGTCGTCGATCCTCGATACCGCCTATGAGGTCGGCCTGTCCGGCCCCGGCCGGCTGCACGACCTGTTCGTCACCCACGAGGCGATGAGCCCGGGCGCCTACAAGGCGCGCGGCGCCGGCGTCACCATCGCCTGGGGCTTCCATCCCTCGCCGTTCGGCATGGCGCTGGTGATGATCACCGAGCGCGGCCTCGCCGGCATAGCCTTCGCCGACCCGGGCGAGGAGACCAAGGCGTTCACCGACATGTCGGCCCGCTGGCCGGCCGCCGCCTATGTCCACGACGAAGCGGCGACGGCGCCCTACGCCGCCCAGGTGTTCGACCCCACCGTCTGGTCGCAGGACCGGCCGATCCGGCTGGTGTTCATCGGCTCGGATTTCGAGGTACGGGTGTGGGAGACGCTGCTGCGCATTCCGCTCGGCAAGGCGACGACCTATTCCGACATCGCCCGCCACCTCGGCAACCCCAACGCCGCCCGCGCCGTCGGCACCGCCATCGGTCGAAACCCGCTGTCGTTCGTCGTGCCGTGCCATCGCGTGCTCGGCCGCCAGGGCGACCTTTGCGGCTACCATTGGGGCCTGACGCGCAAGAAGGCCATATTGGGCTGGGAGACCGGCCTCATCACCCGCCTCGGCGCCAACACCGGTGCATGAGACCATGACCCTGGAGTTCTGGGCGACGGCGCTGGTCGTCGCCGCCTCGCCGGGGACGGGCGTGCTCTATACGCTCGCCGCCGGCCTCGCCCATGGCCGCCGCGCCAGCCTGATCGCCGCCTTCGGCTGCACGCTCGGCATCGTGCCGCACGTCGCGGCGGCGCTCACGGGCCTGGCCGCGCTGATGCACGCCAGCGCCCTCGCCTTCGCCACGCTGAAATACGCCGGCGTCGCCTATCTGCTGTTCATGGCCTGGCGCATGCTGGCCGACCGCGACGCCCTCAGCCTCGCCAGCCAGACGACGGCCAGAACAGCGCGGGCGGTGATCGGCGAAGCCGTGCTAATCAACCTGCTCAATCCCAAGCTGACCATCTTCTTCGTGGCCTTCCTGCCGCAGTTCGTGGCACCGGGCGATGCGCACGCCGTCGCGACCATGACCGGCCTCAGCGGCGCCTTCATGGCCGTCACTTTCGCCGTCTTCGCCCTCTACGGCCTGGCCGCCGCCTCGGTGCGACGCACCGCCCTCGCCCGACCGCGCCTTGTCGACGCGATGCGGCGGCTGTTCGCCGGCGCCTTCCTGTTGCTCGGCCTGCGTCTCGCCCTCGCCGAGCGCTGAAGCGGCGCCAGCGTGGCCGAATGGCCACGCACCCGCCGATTGCGCGGCGGCGCCGTTGTCTTTGCCGCCGCAACGGTCTATAGGCACCCTCCCGCCGATCGCCCCGGCCGCCTGATGTCGCGGTCGCCCGCAACGATCGTCGCCGCAGGCGCCGACACTCACCGGGCCGTCTGTTACCGCTTCGCCACCCGGCGACATCGCGCCCGGCCGGCGACTTTCGTGAGCCAACCTCTCCCTGCTGCCGCAAACCGGTACCGGCTGGCGGCAACATGGTCGTTCGCAGTTCCGGGAAGGTTTCCGACATGGCCGCGCCAGCAGCGCCGTTTTCTCCCGCCGCCGCCCGGCGGGCCACCCTGTTCGCCCTCACCGTCGTGTTCCTCGACGTGGTGGGTTTCGGCCTGCTCATTCCGGTATTGCCGCGCCTCATCGAGGAGATCGGCGGCATCGGCCTCGATGACGCCGCCCGGGTCGGCGGCTGGCTGTTCGCCGTCTACAGCCTGCTGCAGTTCCTGTGCGCACCGCTGGCCGGCGCCCTGTCCGACCGATTCGGCCGCCGGCCGCTGCTGCTCATCGCCATCGCCGGCCTCGCCGTCGACTATGTCGTGCAGGCGCTGGCGCCAACGTTGTTCTGGCTGTTCGTCGGCCGCTTCGCCGCCGGCATCTGCGGTTCGTCCCACGTCATCGCCAGCGCCATGATCGCCGACGCCAATCCGCCGGAAACGCGGGCGCGCTCGTTCGGGCTGATGAGCGCCGCCTTCGGCCTCGGCTTCGTGCTGGGGCCGGCCCTCGGCGGTCTCCTGGGCGAGTTCGGCACGCGCGTGCCGTTCTGGTGCGCGGCGGGGCTGGCCGGCGTCAACTTCCTGTTCGGCCTCCTCGCCGTGCCCGAACTGTTGCCGGCCGACCGGCGCCGCCCCTTCCGCCTGGCCGAGGCCAACCCGCTCGGCGTGCTGGCGGTGTTCGCCCGCTTCCCCGGTGTGCTGCCGCTTGCCGCCGTCATCGGCGTGTTCTTCTTCGGCGGTTCGGTCTACGCCGCCGTCTGGACGTTCTGGGGCATGGCCAAGTTCGGCTGGTCGGGGTCGATGGTCGGCCTGACGCTCGCCGCCTCCGGCCTGACGGTGGCGCTGCTGCAAGGCTTCGTCTCGGGGCCGGCGGTCAAGCGCTGGGGGGAACGGCCGCTGGCCGCGCTGGGCCTCGGCGGCGCGGCGCTGAGCTGCATCGGCTTCGGACTGGCACCGACCACGCTCGCCGTCGTCATCATGCTGGTCATCAATGCCATCGAGGGCTTCGCCCATCCGATGCTGGCGGCGCTGATGTCGAGAGCGGTGCCGGCCGACACGCAAGGGGCGCTGCAAGGCGGCATCTCGGCGCTGCTCAGCCTCGCCATGCTGACCGGCTCGCTGTTCTACACCCAGCTGTTCGGCTATTTCCTGTCGGAAGCGGCGCCGTTCCGCAGCCCGGACGTGCCGTATTTCGTCGCCGCCGTGGTCATGACGGCCGCCTTCGTCGGCTTCCTCGTCTGGCAAAGGCGCCACGCCGCCTGAAACGCCAAGCCCCCCGGCGGAGAACCACCGGGGGGCTCGCAACATTGGTCACAGCCGCGGATCGATCAGCCCAGGGTCTTCTTGGACTTGATCGAACCGTCTTCGTTGAACTCGTAGACGATGGGCACGCCGGTGGCCAGCTCGCGGGCGACGATCTCGTCACCGGTCAGCTTCTCGATGTCCTTGATGATCGAGCGCAGCGAGTTGCCGTGCGCGGCCACCAGCACGTTCTCGCCCTTGAGGACGCGCGGCAGGATTTCCTTGTGATAGTAGGGCAGCGTGCGATCGCCGGTGGTCTTGAGGCTCTCGCCACCCGGAGGCGGCACGTCGTACGAACGGCGCCAGACGTGAACCTGCTCATCGCCCCACTTCTTGCGGGCTTCGTCCTTGTTGAGGCCGGTCAGTTCGCCGTAGTCGCGCTCGTTGAGGGCCTGGTCGCGGATGGTCTTGAGGTCGGGCTGGCCGACTTCGCCGAGGATGATGCGGCAGGTGTGCTGGGCGCGCGTCAGGGCCGACGTGTAGGCGATGTCGAACTTGAGGCCGAGACCCTTGAGGCTCTGGCCGGCAGCGGTGGCTTCCTTGACGCCCTGGGCGGTCAGGTCGGGATCCTTCCAGCCGGTGAAGAGGTTGAGCAGGTTCCACTCGGACTGACCGTGGCGGACGAGGACCAAAAGACGGCTCATGTGCTTTTCTCCAGTTTGCAATCGTGTGCCGTGGCCGTCGGCCCCCTGGCCGGACGCCTGGACGGCAACCCTTCGTTCCGGAGCGATCGGACGGCGAGGCCGCCCGGCCGCTCCCGTTACCCGTTGAGGCCGAGCACGTCGGCCATGGTGTAGCGCCCCGGCCGGCGGCCGCGCGCCCACAGGGCCGCGCGCACCGCGCCCTTGGCGAACTGGCCGCGATCCTCGGCGATATGCTTGAACTCGATGCGTTCGCCGATGCCGGCCAGCATGACGGTATGCTCGCCGACCACCGAACCGCCGCGCAGACTGGCAAAGCCGATGCTGCCGGTCTCGCGCGCCCCGGTGATGCCGTCGCGCGCCCGCACCGCGTGATCCTTGAGGTTGATGCCGCGGCCACGCGCCGCCGCCTCGCCCAGCAGCAGGGCGGTACCGGAGGGAGCGTCGACCTTCATGCGGTGATGCATCTCGAGAATTTCGATGTCGAACTCCGGCCCGAGCGTGCGGGCCGCCCGCTCGACCAGCGTGGCCAGCAGATTGACACCAACGCTCATGTTGCCGGACTTGACGACAACGGCGTGACGGGCGGCGGCGTCGATGGCCTCCTCGTCGATGGCTGAACAGCCAGTGGTACCGATGACGTGGACGATGCGCGCCTGGGCAGCGAGCTCGGCGTAGCGCAGCGTCGCCGACGGCGTGGTGAAATCGAGGATGCCATCGGCGCCGACCACGGCGGCGAGCGCGTCATCGGTCAGCTTGACGCCGTTCTCGCCGATCCCGGCCAAAAGACCGGCATCGCCGCCAAGCGCCGACGCCCCGGTCCGTTCCACCGCGGCGTGCAGCACGACGCCCTCGGTTTCGGCCACGGTGCGGATCAGCGTTCGTCCCATCCGGCCGGCCGCGCCGACCACCACCAGCCTCATGTCCGTCATGCCGGCGATCCCCCAATCGATCGTGGTTGCCTCGCGTGGCGGTGTCGCGACGCCACGCCAGGGCGGGCTTCGCAGGTTTCTCGGCGCGCTTGCGTGCCCCGGCCCGGCGGCCACATCCGGCACGAAGCCATAAATCAATTCGTCGCACAAGGGAATGCGGCGGCGCCCTTCGGCGCTCCAGCACCCATCCCTTCTCCTTTAGTCGCAAAACAGGGCAGCAGGCACGCTGGAAGAAACCCTTATCCCGCCACTCAGGCCGGCGCATCGATGCGTTCGACGGCGTCGATCAGGCGGGCGATGTCGTGGGGCCGCGACAGGCGATGGTCGCCGTCCTTGATCAGCGTCAGCACCACGTCGTCCTCGACGATCTTGCCGACCAGTTCCTGGGCCAGCGTGTAGGGCACCTCGCGATCGGCCATGCCTTGCAGGATGTGGACGGGGGCGCCGATGCGCAGGGGCTTGTCGAGCACGCCATGACGACGGCCATCGTCGAAGAAGCCGCGCGTCAGGTGGAAGACGCCGGCGGCGTAGTCGTCCGGCAAGGCGACGGCGCCGGTGGCCGACAGCTCAACGCGCTGGCTCTCGGTCAGCTGCGGCAGCATCAGCCGTTCGGTGAAGTCGGGAGCCGGGGCGATCAGCACCAGACCCTTGAGGTTGGCAATGGCGCCCTCGCGGGCCATGAGCAGCGCCAGCCAGCCGCCCATGGACGAGGCGACGATGATCACCTCGCCCTTGGCGAAGGCGGCGAGCATGGCGCGCGCCTCGGCCAGCCAGCGACCGATGCGGCCGTCGGCGAAGGCGCCGTCGGAGGCGCCGTGGCCGGAATAGTCGAAGCGGACGACGCGGCGGTGATGGGTGCGCCCCCAGTCGGCCAGGGCTTCGGCCTTGGTGGCGGTCATCGACGAGCGGAAGCCGCCGAGCCAGAGAACCGTCGGTCCGTCGCCTTCCTCGATGCGGTAGGCGATGCGACGGCCGTCGTCCGGCATCTTGTAAGCCCTGTCCATGTCCATCACATCCTCGTCAGCTAGGCGGTTCCGCGACGGCCGTCCGCGAGAGGCTCGGCGCGTGGACGGCAAAATAGCGTGAAACCGCCTGCCAGATCTTGACTTTTTCGGGGAGTCCAACGATTTTCGATCCGCTGTCCGCGTGTCGGGTTCGCATGGGTCTCCCTGCGGACCAGATATTGACGTGGCAGAGGGCCGCCCGATGGGCCGTCCGCGTCCCCCAATGTCTGACCGATCGGATTGGTGATCGAAGGCGATTGCTGGTCGCGTTGACAACACACCTGTTCGGGCTCGCCGTCTAGAACGATAGAGGAGTTGAAAGCCATTCGCCGTCCGTTCCGAGCTACAGCGCCCACCAAGGAAGGTCCGCGCATCAATCGCGAAATCCGCGTGCCGCAGGTCCAGTTGATTGCCGAGGGAGGTGATAATCTCGGCGTCGTGTCGATCGCGGAGGCCCTCGCCGCCGCAGCGGAGGCTGGGCTCGACCTCGTGGAGATCTCTCCGAACTCCGCACCGCCGGTCTGCAAGATTCTCGACTTCGGCAAATACAAGTACGAAGCCCAGAAGAAGGCCTCGGAAGCTCGCAAGAATCAGAAGGTCGTCGAGATCAAGGAAATCAAGCTGCGGCCCAACATCGACACTCACGATTACGAAGTGAAGATGAAGAGCATGCTGCGCTTCTTTGAAGAAGGCGACAAGGTCAAGGTGACGCTGCGCTTCCGCGGTCGCGAAATGGCCCACCAGGATCTCGGCTTCAAGCTCTTGGCTCAGGTCAAGGAAGAGACCGTCGCCATCGCCAAGGTGGAAAGCGAGCCGCGCATCGAAGGCCGACAGATGGTCATGGTGCTGTCGCCGCGCTAGAGCATCCGCCGATCATGTTGAAACAACGTGATCGACAAGCGGCTGCTCAAATCTTTGAATCTGGAGCGATTTCTTATCGGCCTGACTGAACAGTCAGGCCGGATAGCGCTCTGAGGCGGGACAAGCAGGCTTCAAACGGGCCCGCCGGCCACGGCCGCGGGCTCGTTTCGCATTTGCGCCCTTGCGCAAAGCCGGCTTTTCAGCTAGAAGCCCAGCCACTTCAGGTCGCCCGGCGTTGGAGACGGCTTGCCGTGTTCATGGGCATGCCGTGGCGATTCTCGGAAGCTCACCCCGGAAAACCCACCGGTGCCGCCAAGCCTTGTCTTGGAGGTCCACGGGTTTCCAGAAAACTGTCAACGGTCCGCCCTGTCATGGGGCTGGGTCAACAACTCGGAAACGAGCAAAATGCCCAAGTTGAAGACGAAGTCGGGCGCCAAGAAGCGCTTCAAGGTGACGGCCTCGGGCCACGTCAAGGCCGGTCAGGCCGGCAAGCGTCATGGCATGATCAAGCGCACCGTCAAGTTCGTGCGCAACGCTCGCGGCACCACGGTGCTGGCCGATGCGGATGCCATCATCATCAAGAAGAACTTCCTGCCCTACGCTTGATCCGCGCGATCAAACAGGCACTCAAACGAGGAGACTGAGCTATGGCGCGCGTCAAGCGGGGCGTTACGTCCCATGCCAAGCACAAGAAGGTGATCAAGCTCGCCAAGGGCTATTATGGTCGCCGCAAGAATACCATCCGTACCGCCAAGGCGGCCGTCGAGCGGGCGATGCAGAACGCCACGCGCGATCGTCGGGCCAAGAAGCGCAACTTCCGCGCCCTGTGGATCCAGCGCATCAACGCCGCGGTTCGTGATGTCACCGGTGGCGAGCTGACCTACGCTCGCCTGATCGACCTCATGGCCAAGGCCGGCATCGCCATCGACCGCAAGGTCCTGTCCGAGCTCGCCATCAGCGAGCCGGCCAGCTTTAAAGCCATCGTCGAGAAGGCCCAGGCCGCCGCGTGAGCGACGGTTGAAGGCCGGTCCCCGATCGGTCGCTGAACAATTCACAAGGGCGGCGCATCGATCGGTGCGCCGCCCTTGTCGTTTTCGGCTGCCGCTTCCGAAAAATCGCCGCCCGCGAATGGAAATCGACCGGCGAACGGGATAGAAGGCGCCAACCCCTTTCTTCAAAAAGCAGAGTGCGAAGCGTCATGACCGACATTCAATCGCTCGAAACCTCCATCACCGCCGACATCGAGGCGGCCGCCGACGAGGCGGCGCTCGAAGCGGTCCGCGTCGCCGCGCTCGGCAAGCAGGGCTCGGTATCGGCACTGCTCAAGACGCTCGGCTCGATGTCGCCGGATGAGCGCAAGAGCCGGGGCGCCGCCGTCAACGAACTCAAGGGCCGCGTCGCCGCCGCCCTTGCCGCCCGCAAGAGCCTGCTGGCCAAGGCGGCGCTCGACGCCCGGCTGGCGCGGGAAACGCTGGACGTGACGCTCAACGTCCGGCCCGGGCCGCTGGCCGAAGGACGCATCCACCCGATCAGCCAGGTGATCGACGAGGTGACGGCCATCTTCACTGACATGGGTTTCGCCGTCGCCGAAGGTCCGGACATCGAAACCGACCACTACAACTTCACCGCCCTCAACTTCCCGCCCGACCACCCGGCGCGCGAGATGCACGACACGTTCTTCTTCAAGCCCAAGGCTGATGGCTCGCGGCTGCTGCTCAGGACCCACACCTCGCCGGTACAGGTCCGCACCATGGAGAAGACCGAGCCGCCGATCCGCATCATCGCGCCCGGCCGCACCTATCGCTGCGATTCCGACGCCACGCACACACCGATGTTCCATCAGGTGGAAGGTCTCGTCATCGACAAGACCACCCATTTCGGCCATCTCAAGTGGGTGCTGGAGGAGTTCCTCAAAGCCTATTTCGAGGTCGAGGCGGTCAAGACGCGCTTCCGGCCGTCGTTCTTCCCGTTCACCGAGCCGTCGATGGAAGTCGACGTCGGCTGCAAGCGCTCGGGCTCGGAGATCCGCATCGGCGAGGGCGACGACTGGCTGGAAATTCTCGGCTGCGGCATGGTGCACCCCAACGTCATCACGGCCGCCGGCCTCGATCCGGACGTCTATCAGGGCTTCGCCTTCGGCATGGGCATCGATCGCATCGCCATGCTGAAATACGGCATGCCGGACCTCAGGGCCTTCTTCGACGCCGATGTGCGCTGGATCGACCACTACGGGTTCCGGCCGCTCGATCTGCCGAGCCTCTACGGTGGGCTGACCAGCTGACATCGGACGCCATTGCCGGCCCTTTCCGGGCTCGCGCCTACAAGAATTGCCGATAACGGACCCGTTCAAATGAAGTTCACCCTTTCCTGGCTCAAGGATCACCTCGAAACCGACGCCTCCCTCGACGAGATCGTCGAGGCGCTGACCATGGTCGGCCTCGAGGTCGAAGAGGTTTCCGACCCGTCGGCGCCGCTGAAGCCGTTCCGCATCGCCGAGATCGTCAAGGCCGACAAGCACCCCAACGCCGACAAGCTCAAGCTCTTGGCGGTCGACGCCGGCGACGGCAACCTCATCCAGGTGGTGTGCGGCGCCCCCAATGCCCGCGCCGGCCTCAAGGGCGTGTTCGCGCTGCCCGGCGTCACCATTCCGGTGTCGGGCGAAGTGCTGGAAGTCGGCACCATCCGCGGCATCGAGAGCCGGGGCATGATGTGCTCGGAACGGGAGCTGATGCTGTCGGACGAGCATCACGGCATCATCGAGCTGCCGGCCGACGCGCCGCTCGGCCAGTCGTTCGCCGACTACCGCGGCGGCGGCGACCCGGTGATCGATATCGCCATCACCCCCAACCGGCCGGACTGCCTCGGCGTGCGCGGTGTTGCCCGCGACCTGGCCGCCCGTGGTCTCGGAACGCTCAAGGCCGATCCGCTGCAGCCGGTGGCGGCACGTTTCGCCGCGCCGACGGCCATTGCCCTGCGTTTTGCGCCCGGCACGGAGGCGGCCTGCCCGGTGTTCGCCGGCCGCGTGGTGCGCGGCCTCACGAACGGCCCGTCGCCCAGGTGGCTGCAGGACCGGCTCAAGGCCATCGGTCTCAGGCCGATCTCGGCGCTGGTCGACATCACCAACTACCTGACCTACGACCGCGGCCGGCCGCTGCACGTCTACGATGCCGACAAGGTGAACGGCACCATCCACGCCCGCCTCGGCCAGAGCGGCGAGAGCCTGCTGGCTCTCGACGGCAAGACCTACGCCATTGACGACAGCATGTGCGTCATTGCCGACGACAGCGGCGTGCTCGGGCTTGGCGGCGTCATGGGCGGCGAGACGTCCGGCTCGACCGAGGCCACCACCTCGGTGCTGATCGAGAGCGCCTACTTCGATCCCGGGCGCACCGCCCGCACCGGCCGCAAGCTCGGCCTCAACTCCGACGCCCGCTACCGCTTCGAGCGCGGCATCGATCCGGCCTTCGTCGTCAAGGGGCTGGAACTGGCCACGCAGATGGTCATCGACCTGTGCGGCGGCGAAGCCTCTGAACTGGTGGTGGCCGGCGCCGAGCCGGTGCCGAACAAGGTCGTCAGCTTCCCGCTGTCGGAGATCCAGCGGCTGTCCGGCATCACGCTGCCGGCAGAGACGATTGCCGCCACGCTGGCCAAGCTCGGCTTCGAGGCGACGGGCAGCGGCCCGGTGCGCGAGGTCAAGGTGCCGTCGTGGCGGCCGGACGTCTACGGCAAGGCCGACATCGTCGAGGAAGTGGTGCGCATCGTCGGCCTCGATCAGGTGCCGGCGGCGCCGCTGCCGCGCCTCGCCTCGGTGTCGCAGAAGGTGCTGACGCCGATCCAGGTGCGCACGCGCCGGGCCAAGCGGGCGCTGGCCGCCCGTGGCCTAGTCGAGGCGGTGACGTGGTCGTTCGTCTCCAGCGAGGAAGCCACCCTGTTCGGCGGCGGCAGCGAGGCGGTGCGGCTCGCCAACCCGATCTCGGCCGACATGAGCGACATGCGGCCCTCGCTGATCCCCGGTCTCGTCAAGGCCATCAAGCGCAATCTCGATCGCGGCCAGCGCGACGTGGCGCTGTTCGAGGTCGGTCAGGTGTTCGCCGGCGACCGGCCGCAAGACCAGACGATCGCCGCCACCGCCGTGCGACAGGGCACCACCGCCTATACCGGCGGCGGCCGTCACTGGACGGGCAACGCCGCGCCGGTGTCGGTCTACGATGCCAAGGCCGACGCCCTTGCCCTGCTCGACGTGCTGGGCTTCGACGTCGCCAAGGCGCAGATCGTCCGCAGCGCCCCGGCCTGGTTCCATCCCGGCCGCTCCGGCACCATCCAGCTCGGACCGCAGACGGTGCTCGGCCACTTCGGTGAGCTGCATCCCTCGGTGATCGCCGCTCTCGATGCCGACGGCCCGCTGGTTGCGTTCGAGCTGACGCTCGACCGCGTGCCGCTGCCCAAGGCCAAGGCGACGCGCACCAAGCCGGCGCTCAGCCTGACGCCGTTCATGCCGGTGTCGCGCGACTTCGCCTTCGTCGTCGACGAAGCGGTCGAGGCGGCCAAGATCATCAAGGCGGCGGCCGGTGCCGACCGCAAGCTGATCGCCAACGTCAACGTCTTCGACGTCTATCGCGGCGTCCACCTTGAGGCCGGCAAGAAGTCGGTGGCCATCGAAGTGCTGCTGGCGCCGACCGACAAGACGCTGACCGACGAGGACATCGAGGCCGTGTCGAAGGCCATCGTCGCCGCCGTCGCCAAGGCCACGGGCGCCGTGCTGCGCGGCTGAGCCCTCCGGATCGACATTGGCAATGGCCCCTGCCCGCGCGACGGGTGGGGGCCATTGCCGTTTCTGCCCCTTGCCTTGCGCAAACAAATCGTGAACAATGGCGGTCGGAGCCATGCCATGCCTGTGACGCCTACCGCCTTCGCCTCCCCCATCGACAGCTTCATCAACGACGGCCGCCAGTCGGACACGGCGCGGATGATTCAGCGCGGCGTCGGCCGGCTGCTGGTCGCCCACGATTTCTCGGTGCTGTACGAACTGCCGCTGGCTTCCGGCCGGCGGGCCGACGTCATCGGCCTCAACGGCGGCGGCGAGGTGTGGATCGTCGAGATCAAGTCGTCGGTGGAGGACTTCCGCGCCGATCACAAGTGGCCCGACTACCGCCAGCACTGCGACCGGCTGTTCTTCGCCACCCACGCCGACGTGCCGGCCGAGCTGTTTCCCGAGGACGCCGGGCTGATCGTCGCCGACGGGTACGGCGGCGCCATGCTGCGAGCAGCGCCGCTGCACCGGCTGGCCGGCGCCACGCGCAAAGCGCTGACGTTGCGCTTTGCCACCCTGGCGGCCCGGCGCATCCAGCAACTGATCGACCCCGGCATCCCGGACATCGGCGGCTCCTAGAGCGTTTTCCGACCTGATGGAATCATCAGGTCGATGAGAAATCGCTCCAAATTCAATAAGTTG
>CALMMQ010000061.1 GCA_937868725.1 uncultured Pleomorphomonas sp. | reverse complement strand
GAAGCGGGACAATCCCGCCGCTACCGTGGCCTAATTTTGCACCGCCGCTTATAGTTTTCCGGCTTTTTCTCTCTGTCGCAGATCACCGGTGGCTCGGTGATCCCTAAGGAGGCTGGTCCGCACTACCAACGCGGGTTGTAACAAGGACGAATGCATGCCCTTCAAAACAAGCGCCACGCGCGCTTTTTTCACGGTCGCCGCGGTGGCCGCGTTTTTTCATCAGGCGCTTCCGGCAGCGGCGGCTCCTCAGTGTGGCAAGGCGTCGTGGTACGCTTCCCACGGCCGGACGGCCAGCGGCGAACGGATGCAGCCGGAACAGCGGACCGCCGCCCATCGCTCGCTTCCCTTCGGCACCTTGGTCAAGGTTGAAAATCTCATCAACGGGCGCGCCGTCGTGGTGCGCATCAACGATCGCGGTCCCTTCGTGCGCGGACGGGTGATCGACCTGTCGCGTGGGGCTGCCCATGATCTCGGCATGATGGGCAGTGGCGTCGCCCATGTCAGGCTGTCGGTGCTCGATCGCGGTGCCATCCAGCCGGTTGCCGCCTGCGGTTGAACTTGGCCACCACGTCTGCCGTTTTCCGGCTTGACCCTCCGCCGGTCGGGCCATAATCGGAAGAGGCGCGGACGTGGTGGAACAGGTAGACACAAGGGACTTAAAATCCCTCGGCTTCGGTCATGCGGGTTCGAACCCCGCCGTCCGCACCACTACAAAGCAATTGTGCATTGCTTTCATAAGCTTGTTGGTTTTGAATGGCTTACCGGCGCCCATCGCTACAAAGGGCGCTACAAAATGGTGGCCATGACCTCTCTCACGCGAGCCAAGAACGGCGACTGGTTCAGCCGCAAAGCGATTCCCGCCGATGTTCGGGACGCCTACGCCAAAGCCCATGGTGTAGCCCGCGAGGAACGCTTTCGCCTTCCTTCGACGGTTTCGCAGGCGAAGGCCGACTAATCCTTTTCATAGCGAAAGTGTGCCGCCTTGCGAAGCAGCACAAGCCTCCTACGCAAGTTCTCTTTTTCGGTTGTTCGCTTTTCGCGATTCGCAGGCAACTCAAGAAATTCCCAGAGTTCTTTCGGCGATGTAAAAGAAAGCGCATTCAGTATAAATCTCTCAATAAATGGCACCACCAATTGAAGAATCTGGAATACCAAAACCTCCTCATCGTCATTCAAAATCGGACGACCATGAGATATTAAGTTACGTCTTAATAATAGATGTTTTCCAAGTAAATTATAATCCATGTTATTCTCAAATAAATTCGACGCTCTCTCAACTTTTAAATCATATGAATCTTGCTGCGTTCCAGATATATATTCAAATAATCGCCATCCATTCAGAAATGATTCCCTAAGATCTGGGTCTGAAAACGCTTTGTAGTACGATACTGCAGCTATGCGGCTTTCTTTCTGCCAAACTGAATTGCGGACTCCTCTCGCAAGCGCCTGATATCTCTTTTCCCAAGCCCTCTGTTTCTCATCGTTAATACTAGATAGGCTTGGCCCACCGACCCAATTGTCAAACCAAAACACTTCTTGGGCTAGCGAACCAGTTTCGCGATGGACAGTTATGTAAGGCGCAACCAAAACGTCTGATACCGGCAATCGTCCCCGCGGCCGGAACGAATTTCTGCAGTATTTCCAGCTATCATTCGCTATATTGACTAATCCTAATATCTGGAAAATGGCCTCTGATGCTCTCTCCTGTGCATCACTAGCAAAACATGCCTTTGTGCTTGCTATGCATATTGAGCAATTCTCGATATCACTAACCCTTTCACGTGTAAAAAAATACTCAAATTTTTCATGCTCAATCAGACTGGCTCTCTCAGATATAATTTTTTTGTTGCATGAAGTAGTCAGTGATGGCGAAAAGTTCACGGTAACATCACCTAATCTCTTTACTCCACGCAAAAAAGCGGGAGCATTCCAAATCGGAAACGCAACTTTGAACAGCTTGGTGCTTTTCTCAATTGCATTCCTCATACGGAAAATCTGTGCGCGCAAATCGCTCTCTGTAAAATCCTGTTTTAGTTCGCGAGAAAAGAATACATGACTGACAATGCTCTGTTTGATAGCTTGTGTTCGCACATCAATATCGAGTGCGGTCGCAAAGAACGAAATCCAATGGTCGGCATGCCAGCCAGATAGTGAAATATTATCACCGTCAATGACTGTTCTAATTTCCTTTATCTTTGAAATAGCATAGGATATTTCGTTATCACTAAATTTTTTATTCCATATACGGTCAGACATTATTCGATTTCCAGAGTTCGACAAGCGGTTAAGCCAGATAGCCCATACGCCAGCATAGATATGCGGGGATAGATACCTCAATATGCCAAAACTACTGCGCTCATCGGTGCGAGAAAAGCACACTTAAGATAGAGCCCTTGCCTCAGTAGCTGCTATTTGTTGGCTTCCTATCGGAAGGGCCAATAGGACACGACCATTGAGGACCGGCCTAACGCGGCGTGTAACGCAATTGCCTCCCGCTACAAAGACTCGCAAACTCGCGCCGAAAAGCCATTTAAAATCAACGCTTAGGACGGCAGTTTCTGGAACCCCGCCGTCCGCACCAGGATAAGGCAATAGCCCTTGTCCGCCGCGGTTGTCGCGAGCGCTCGTCCGGACGCCGCCGCCACGGTCAGGCGGAGGGCCGTCGGCAACAGGTGGCGGTCGCCGGGAATGTCGGCCCTCGCCCGATCAAATGGCCGGTTCGCTCAGGTCTCTGACCCGCTGGGCCAGCTTGTTGCGTTCGGCCTTGAGGTTGCGGATCTGGCGCGCCGCCGCGATCGGCATGGCGGTCGTCGCGGGTTTGCTGTCCAGGAACTCGATGCCGGCCGTCGTGGCGTCGCGCCAGACGACGCGCGCCGACAGGCTGCTGCCCTTCGGGTAAAGGGTCAGCTCGAAATCGCCGGGCAGGACGACCGGGTCGGAAAACTCGATCATGGCGCCGTGGGCGGACATGTTGCGGATCAGGCAGTTGACGGTTGACCATCGGTTGTTGAAGGCAACCCGTCCTCCCAAATAGGTACGTCCCCGTTGTTCGCTGCGCCGCTCCTGCATGGTAATGCCCTTTTTTGAGACACAGTGACTGCCCATGTCCGCTGGCGGAGCAATCCTGATGCCAACGCGGGGCGAGGTCGGGCCATTGGCGGGCGGTTCGTGGCGGCGAGCCCGAGACGGGATGGTCAGACCGACGTGGCGCCCAGATCCTGGCAGAGCACGGCGTTGCGGCCACCGGACTTGACCGCGTAGAGCGACTGGTCGGCGCGTTCGATCATCGTCTGGACCGTGTCGCCTGGACCGGCCACGGCGAAGCCGATGCTGACGGTGACAACGCCGTGGGTACTCCTGGCATGCGGGATGGCGAGCGCCGCCACCGTCTGGCGCAGGCGGTCGAGGTGGGCGGCGATCTTGGCTCGATCGGTTTCAGTCAGCACCAGCAAGAATTCCTCGCCGCCAAAGCGACCGGCGATCTCGTCCGGACGCCGGACATAGGCCGAGAACGTCGCGGAAATCCGCCGCAACACATCGTCGCCGGCCAGATGGCCGTACAGGTCGTTGTAGAGCTTGAACTGATCGACATCGATCATGGCCACAGAGAAGCCGGTGCCATAGCGTTGGAAGCGGCGCAGGCTGTCCTGCAGATGGCGGTCGAGGCACTTGCGGTTGGGCAGCATGGTCAGGCCGTCCTGCAGCGCCGACTCCTCAAGCCGGTCGACCATGACGTTGAAGGCGCCGGCCAGGAGGTGCAGGTCGGGGAACGGCGTCTTGACGTTGGCGCGGGCCGTGACGTTGCCCTGCGAAATCTCTTCGGCGACGCTCACCAGCGTGCGCAAGGCGCCGAGCAATGTGTATTCGACCACCAGCATGACGATGGCTGAAATGATCATGGCCTCGATCAGGATGCCGAGGATGCCGTAGATCAGTTTGCGGTCGGCACTGGTGAAGACGCCGGCGATCGGCAGTTCGCTCACCAGGCGGACGGACGTGCCGGGCAACCTGTCCACCGCCAGGAGATTGCGTTCGCCACCGAGACTGGTGGCATCGATGGTGCCCCGGTCGAGGACGAGCAGGCGCTGCTTGAGTTCGGACGAAAATTCAAGGGCGCCACCGGCGTGATGTGGCCCTTCCAACAGCAGGATGGCGCCGTCCTGCGCCAAGAGCGACACCGTGGATTCGGGGATGCGGAAACTGGTGACGACGCGTGACAGCAGCGTTTGACTATCGATTTCCGCCTCGACAACGAAAGCGACGTCGCCGTCGCGGCGGAAGGTCAGCGCTGCCCGCAAGGTCAACTCGCCTGTTTCAGGGTCGGCCGACAGGTCGGTCCAGGCGACCGTGGATTGCCTGAGGCTGGCCTCGATGTGGGTGGCGCCGGCGCGCGAGGTACCGACCCGGTCGGCGTCGGTGCTGCAATAGACCGTTGCCTGCGGCGTCAGGATAGACAGGGTGGCGATCATCTGCTGGCGGCGCTGGAACTCGCTCAGCATCGTGTTGCACAAGCCCGGCGTCACGTAGACGAGCGAGGAGGAGACCAGGGCGAAGGTCTTCAGAGTGCTTTCGACTTCGGAGCGGATCTGCAGAAACTGGCGCTGGGCGAAGTCCGTCGACTGGGACAGATCGCGGTTGACGTTCGCTTTGATTGTGGCGACGTCTTCGCTGGCCTGCCAAGCCTTGTCGATAATGAATGGCAAAAGACTGGCCAGAATCGCCATCAGTATCGAGTAGCGAATCCAGACAATGCGTTTCATATCGTTCTCCAGCCCAGCCTTAGCTGAGGCAATATTGGAGAATAAAACAAAATGAAACGCTAATCATGTCCTGGTTGTGTGAATAAGGCATTGAAAGGTCAGCCTTACTCTTGGCGTCGACAATCAAAAGTAGTTCTATTGTCAATTATGGCGAGATATTTAACTTCATTTATACCCAAGGTCGATTGTTAATGTGCATGACCGGGCCATCGCGCGGGCGCTGCGGCAGCGCCCGGCGGGCTCATGGTCGGAGAGGGGGACGACGTCAGCCGGCCTCTGACAGGGCCGTTTCGATGTCGGCAATGTCGGCGGCTGCCAGCGCGGGACCGGCAAGGGCGGCGAGGGAATCGGCGAGCTGTTCCGGCGTCTTGGCCCCGACCAAGGCCGAGGTGACGCGGGGATCGCGCAGCACCCATTTGAGGGCGAGATGGGCGATGGGCACGCCGAGCCGGTCGGCGATCGGCTTCAGACGCCGCACCTTGGCGAGCGCCACCTCGGTGACGCCGTTGGCCCCCATGGAGCCGCCGCGACTGCCGCGCGCCGCCCGCGACTGGGCGGGAATGCCGGCCAGATACTTGTCGGTGAGCAGGCCCTGGGCCAGCGGCGAGAAGACGATGCAGCCGGCACCGCCGGTTTCCAGCGTATCGAGCAGGTGGTCGCCCTCGGTCCAGCGGTCCAGCATGGAATAGCGGGCCTGATGGATGAGGCAGGGCACGCCGAGTTCGGCGAGCATGTCCATGGCCTCGCGCGCCCGGGCGCTGCGATAGTTGGAGATGCCGACATAGAGCGCCTTGCCGGCCTTCACGATGTCGGCCAGTGCCGTCATCGTCTCCTCGAGCGGCGTGTCGGGGTCGGGGCGGTGGTGGTAGAAGATGTCGACATAATCGAGCCCAAGCCGCCTGAGGCTCTGGTCGAGGCTGGCGATCAGCTGCTTGCGCGAGCCCCATTCGCCGTAGGGGCCTGGCCACATGTGGTAGCCGGCCTTGGTCGAGATGATCATCTCGTCGCGGTAGGCCTTGAAATCGGTGGCCAGCACGCGCCCGAAGGTCTCTTCGGCGGCGCCCGGCGGCGGGCCGTAATTGTTGGCGAGATCGAAGTGGGTGATGCCGCTGTCGAAGGCGAGACGCAGCATGGCCCGGCCGACTTCGTGGCTGTCGAGGTCGCCGAAATTCTGCCAGAGACCGAGGGAAATGGCCGGCAGGCGGATGCCGCTGCGGCCGCAGCGGCGGTAGGGCATGTGCTCGTAGCGATGGTCGGCGGCAAGATAGGTCGGCAGTGTCAAGGCGTGTCCTCCTCCGAGCCGCTGCGTTCGGCCCGTTCCCAGCCTAAAGCATCCGCCGATCCGGTTGAAGCAACCTGATTGGTCAGCTGCTCAATCGCCGCAGCGGTAGGGCCAAAGCCGGCGCTTGCCAAGCGGCGATCGTTCAGTAGATGCGCCGACCGCTGTCGCTGTCGAACAGCAGCGCGTCGCTCGGCCGGAAGCGGGCCGTCAGCCGGTCACCGGCCACCAGCGCGCAGTGCGGTTCCTGGGCGATGGTCAGCAGATCGCTGGCGCTGCCGCGGGCGTAGACCAGCGTTTCCGAACCGAGATGCTCGAGCATGTCGACGGTGACGTCAAGCGCGCCTTCGCCGTCAGGCGTGAAGTGCACCGGCCGGAGGCCGAGCGTCACGGCGGCACCGACAGGTGCCGGCTCACCCTTGACCTCGACCGGCGCGACGACGTTGCCGAATTCGGGTAGCCGCACGCCGACGCGCCGGCCAGCGACGCTCTCGACGCGGCCTTTGAGGAAGTTCATCTTGGGCGAGCCGATGAAGCCGGCCACGAACAGATTGGCCGGGTTGTCGTAGAGTTCGAGCGGCGCGCCGATCTGCTCGACGATGCCGCCGCGCAGCACGACGATCTTGTCGGCCAGCGTCATGGCCTCGACCTGGTCGTGGGTGACGTAGATGACCGTCGTCTTGAGCTCGCGGTGCAGCTTGGCGATCTCGATGCGCATGTGGACGCGCAGTTCGGCATCGAGGTTGCTGAGCGGCTCGTCGAACAGGAACACCTTGGGATGGCGGACGATGGCGCGGCCGATGGCGACGCGCTGGCGCTGGCCACCGGAGAGCGCCTTCGGCTTGCGGTCGAGCAACTGCTCGAGCTCAAGAATGCGGGCCGCCTCGCCGACCTGGCGGGCGACCTCGTCCCTGGGCACGCCGGCAAAGCGCAGGGCAAAGCCCATGTTCTCGCGCACCGTCATGTGCGGGTAGAGGGCATAGGACTGGAACACCATGGCGATGCCGCGCCGCGAGGGATCGACCTCGTTCATGCGTTCGCCGCCGATCAGCAGATCGCCGGAGGTGATGTCCTCGAGGCCGGCGATCATGCGTAGCAAGGTCGACTTGCCGCAGCCCGACGGTCCGACGAAGACGACGAACTCGCCCGACTTGATGTTGAGATCGACGCCCTTGATGACGTTGACCGCCCCGAAGGACTTGCGAACATCGCTGAGAACCACATCGCTCATCTTGTCTGTTCCTGCAACTGGCCGGTTGGGGGCGATCACCTGGCGGCGAGCGTCTGGGTAACGGTGCCGAAACGTCGGCTTGCGACGGTGAGGCCGATGGCGCCGGCGCCGCCGGTGCTTTCCAGCCAGAAGCCGGTAGAGCCGCCCTTCAGCACCAGTTCCGCCGGGCCGATCAGCCGGGCCGGGCCGGTGACCGACACGTGCACGGCCTCGTCGAGGAACGGCAGCAGGAAGCCCCCCTGATCGAGCGCGCGGACGATGACGCGCAGGCTGTCCTTGGGCTCGGCCGACAGTTCGAGGGCATCGGGCGCCACTTCGAGCGTCGTTGCCACCGGATCGGCGATCAGCCGCACGGTCTTGACCGGCTTGCCGCCGAGGAAGCCGACGATGTTGGCATCCTCCCACTGCATGCCCCACAGTCCGAGTTCTTCGGGCGAGAAGGCGCGATGATCGAGGATGACCGGGGCGTGCGGCAGATGCGGATAGCTGTCGCGATCGGGCCGCAGGCGCTTGCTGAGGCCGGAGCCGTAGGAGAACTCGATCTCGTCACAGTTGGTCAGGATGATCAGCGGCAGGATGCCGCCGATGTTGCGCTCGCCGCGGGCGTAGAAGGTGACCGGCTTGACGACGATCTCCTCCTGGGGCTCGCACTGGCTGCGATAGACCCAGGCGGCGAACTTCGGCTCGCGGAAGATGTCCATGACGCCGTGATGGCAGATGCGGTCGCCGGCGCCGAAGTCCTTGTGGGTGTTGTAGTCGAACATGCACCAGCCGATGCAGCCGGAGATGTGCGGGTCGCCGTAGGCGGCGTTGAGAATATCGAGGTAACGCGTGACGTGGTAGGCCTGCCGCTGCTCCTGATCATAGCGCTTGGTGGGGTGCATGTGGCCGTTGAACTCGGTCACCATGTAGGGGACAAAGTCCTTGCGGCCGGTCACCTCGCGCTGGTCGCGCAGCACGGTGCGCGGCCGGTTGGCGCCGGGCAGCTCCTCGTTGCCGAGGATGAAGTCGTTCATCGTGTAGACGTCTTCGAGGAAGTCACTGTCGGTGATGTAGCGCACGCCACCGGTCTGGCGCGTCGGATCGAGCTCGTGGGCGAGGCGGTTGGTGGCAGCGTAGAAATCGTGGAAGTCCTGCGACTCGTTGACGCGCACGCCCCAGAGGATGATCGAGGGGTGGTTCCAGTCGCGCTCGACCATGGCGCGGACGTTGTCGATGGCCGCCGCCTGCCAGGCGGCGTCCCCGACGTGCTGCCAGCCGGGAATCTCTTCGAACACCAGGAGGCCGATTTCGTCGCAGCGGTCGAGGAACCAGGGCGACTGGGGATAGTGCGAGGTGCGGACGAGGTTGACCTTGAGCTCGTGCTTGAGGATTTCGGCGTCGCGTTCCTGGGCGCGGCGGCCCATGGCATAGCCGACATAGGGCCAGCTCTGGTGGCGGTTGAGGCCGCGGATCTTGAGCGGCTCGCCATTGAGCAGGAAGCCGTCGGCGGTGAAGGCGGCGGTGCGGAAGCCGAAGCGGGCCGAGGTCTCGTCGCTGCCGACAGTGGTCTCCAGCGCCGCCTCGGCGCGGTAGAGCACCGGCGCGTCCAGCGTCCAGAGCGACAGGCCGGCGAGACCTTCGAAGGTGACGGTGAGGCTGTGGCCGGTGACGGCGACGCGCTTGCGGGCGATCTCGGCGCCGTCGGCGGCCCGCAGCGTCAGCACGAGCGTGCCGTCGAGCGGCAAGGCGCGCGGGTTGGCGAGGTCGCAGCGCACCGACACGGTCTTGGCGGTGGCGAGCGCGTCGGGCGTCTCGATCTTGAGGCGGTCGATGTAGACGGGGCTGGTGGCACGCAGCCAGACGTCGCGGTAGAGGCCGGCGTAGGTCAGGTAGTCGATCTGGCCGCCGAACGGCGGAATGGCCGGATTCTCCGCGCCGTCGATCTTGACGGTGACGAGGTTGTCGCCGGCCTTGAGGCGACCGGTGAGCCGGGCCTCGAACGGGGTGTAGCCGTCGGCATGGGCGGCGATCTCCTCGCCGTTGAGATAGACGACGGCGTCGGCCATGGCGCCGTCGAACACCAGCACCACCTCCCGGCCTTCGAACTCGGGCTGCCAGGCGAGGCGCTTCTGGTAGGTGAACGGCTGCTGGTAGGCGCGCTCGTCGAAGTAGTTGAGCGGCAGCTCGACGGCGTTGTGGGGCAGGCGGACGGTCTCGCCGGCGAGGACGGTGGCGGTCGAGGCGGCGTCGAAGCCAGCGCGGAACGTCCACTCACCGTTGAGGTTGATCACTTTTCTCATTTTTCAGAACTCACTTGACCGAGCCGAGCATGCCTTCGACGAACTGCCGCTGCATGGCGAAGAAGACGATGAGGGTGGGGAGGGTGGCGAGCGTCGCACCGACCATCACGACACCGAAGTCCGGGTAGTAGGCGGAGGCGAGCGAGGAAACGACGAGGGTGATGGTCTTCATCTCGTTGGATTGCAGCACGATCAGCGGCCACAGGTAGCTGTTCCAGGCCGTCATGAAGACGATGATGAAGGCGGCCGCGTAGGTCGAGCGCATCACCGGCACGTAGATGAGCAGGAAGATCTGCCACTCCTTGAGACCGTCGACGCGGGCGGCGTCACGCAGCTCGTGCGGGAAGGCCTTGGTCGACTGGCGGAAGTAGAAGATGATGAAGGCCGAGCCGATGGTCGGCAGCAGCACGGCGAGGTGGGTGTTGATGAGTCCGGCCTTGCCCATCATCATGAACAGCGGGATCATCAGGGCGGCGAACGGCACCATCAGCGTCAGCAGAATGGCGCGATAGAGGCGCTCCTTGGCCGGCGAGCGGAAGATCTCGAAACCGTAGCCGGCGAGCGAGGAGACGGCGAGGGTGAACACCGTCGAGAGAATGGCGATCTTGGCCGAGTTCCAGAACACCAGGCCGACGTGCACCTGGGCGAAGAAGCTGCCGACGTTGGTGGCGAGCGCATCGCCGAAGCCGACCTTGCCCTTGATGATGTCGGCGGTGGCGTTGGTGGCGCCGACCGCCATCCACAGGAACGGGAAGACCGACAGGAACGCCATCACGGACAGGAAGCCGTAGACGACGGTCGCGCGGAGAAGACGCAGCGGGTTCATCAGTCACGCTCCCTGGCGACGTAGAATTGCAGGAACGACAGCACGGCCACCAGGAAGACGATGACGTAGGAGACCAGCGCGGCGTAGCCGAAACTCGGCATGAAACGGAAGGTGAGGTTGTAGATGTAGAGCGACAGCGTCAGGGCGGCGTTGGACGGGCCGGCGGCACCGCCGGCGGCGGCGCCGCTCGACAGGTTGGCCACTTCGTCGAACAGCTGCAGCGTGCCGATGGTCGAGGTGACGATGGTGAACAGGATCACCGGCTTCAGCATCGGCACCGTCAGGAAGGCGAAACGGGCCGCCGTCGGCACGCCGTCGATGCGGGCGGCCTCGTAGATCGAGCGGTCGATGTTCTGCATGGCCGCCAGATAGAAGATCATGTTGTAGCCGGTCCAGCGCCAGGTGATGGCGACGATCACCATGACCTTGAACCAGAAGGGATCGGTCATCCAGGGAATGGGCTCCCCGATGAGGCCGACGGTCATCAGCGTCGAGTTGACGATGCCGTCGGTGACGAACATCGACTTGAACAGCACCGAATAGGCCACCAGCGAGGTGACGCAGGGCAGGAAGATGGCGGTGCGGAACAGGCCGCGACAGCGCAGGTTGGGGTCGTTGAGCAGGGCGGCCATGACGAGGGCCAGGGCCAGCATGATCGGCACCTGCACGACGAAGAACACCGACGTGTTGGTCAGCGCCGTCAGGAACAACGGGTCGTTCCACAGCTTGGCGAAGTTGGCGAAGCCGCCAAAGGTCAGGTTCATGCCGCGCCCCTGCTGGAACGACATCCAGAGCGAGTGCAGGATGGGTACGATCATGAAGGTGGCGATCAGCACGAGCGCCGGCCCGACGAACAGCCAGCCGTTGACGTCGAACCGCTTGCGTTGCGCTCCGGACGAGACTGAGGTCATGCGCGTTCCCCTGGCGAGAGCGTCGATGGAAAACCAACGGGTCGGGATGGAAGGTTGACGCCCGCGCCGTGGCGGCTGGGTGCCTGGCGGCGCGCCTTGCCGGAGGGGCAGGGCGCGCCGCCGTGGTCGATCCTTACTGGATCTGCGTCTTGACCTGGGCGTCGACGGCCTTCAGCACGTCGTCGACCGAAGCGCCCTTGCCGAGCGAGGGCAGGTTGGCGGCGATGGCGCTGTCAACCTCGTTGGTGAAGACGCCGTAGTTGACCGACGGCACCTCGGAGAGCCACTTGGAGAAGTTCTGCCAGATCGGCTCGCCACCGAAGAAGGCGTCGTTGGACGAGTAGGCGGTACCGGTGCGGGCGGCGAGCAGCGAGCCGACGGCGCCGCGCTCGACGAGGATCTTCTGATAGAAGTCGATGTCCTTGGCGTAGACGTCGTTCAGGAAGTCGATGGCTTCGTCCTTGGCCTTGGAGGCCGACAGCACGTACCAGCTGGAACCGCCGAGGTTGGAGGCGGCAACGGCGCCCGGCAGGTCGAGCTTGGGCAGCGGCGCCACGCCCCACTTGCCGGCCTGATCGGCCTGCGACTTGACGGTGCCGGTGATCCAGACGCCGGTGAACACCGAGGCGACGTCGCCGGAGGTGAAGGCGCCGACCCAGTTGTTCCAGCCGGCCACCGGCTTGTAGATGTTGGCCTTCATGATCTTGGCTTCGACGTCGAGGGCCGCCTTGAGACCGGCGTTGCCGGTGATGTTGGCGTTGCCGTCCTTGTCGAAGTACCAGGAACCGGCCGACTGCATGATGATGCGGACGTAGCCGGCGTCATTGGGATCGAGGGCCAGCATCTTCTTGCCGGTCTTGGCTTCGATGGCCTTGCCGATCTCGAGGTACTTGTCCCAGGTGAGGTTCTGCACGTCTTCCGGCTTGTAGCCGGCGGCGGCGAGATAATCCTTGCGATAGTAGAAGCCGGTCACGCCCGAGTCGAAGGGCATGGAATAGACCTTGCCGTCGAGGGTGGCGAGCTGGACCTTGTAGGGGGCGAAGCCCTTGTAGTCGACCTTGTCGCTGAGCGGGGCGAAGGCGCCGGGGAAAGACTGCAGGTACTTCTGGGCACCGTAATCCTCGATGAGGACGATATCGGGCATGCCGTCGGCGACGCCCGAGGCGAGGCCGGTCTGCAGCTTCTGCTCGACGTCGATCTTGGCGAAGTCGACGATGTCGAGCTTGAAGTCGGGATGGGTCTTGGCGTAGCGGTCACCGGCTTCCTTCATGATCGCCACGTTGAAATTCGGGTCCCAGCACCAGACGGTGAGCTTGGCGGCCTCAGCGGCCGTCAGGGCCAGCAGGCTCGCGCCAAGGAACGCCGCGGCACCGATGCGGGCGGTGATCGAGCAATTCATGTGTGTCTCCTCCACTCCTCAGCGAAGGCGATTCGCCCGCCTCCTGAGCGAGAGTATTCCTCAGCTTTGGGTCGGGAGCAAGAGTCTTAGTAAAATTTAGTAATAGATATCACCAGGCCTGCGAATCGATTGAAACGTTGAATTTGCAAGGAAAAATACGGGGCCGCCGGTTTGGCGGTCATCGGGGTAGACCAAAGTTGCAAGTCGATATCGCCAGGCCGGTCGGCCTACTCCGGTGGCCGGCGGCAGCTGTCGCGCCAGATGATCTCGGTCGAGATGGTCACCTTCTTGAAGTAGTCGCGGCCGGCGATCTGTTCGGCCAGGAGGTCGAAGGCGTTCTCGCCGATGCGGTCGGCGGGGATATGGACGGTGGTCAGCGGCGGCGCCAGGAACTGGGCGGCCGGAATGTCGTTGAAGCTGGCGACGGCGATGTCCTGCGGGATGCGCAGGCCACGCTCCTGGATGGCGCGATAGAGGCCGATGGCCATGTTGTCGTTGGAGGCGATGACGATCTCCGGCCGGTCCGGTCCGTCCAGCAGCTGGCAGGCCAGCTGATAGCCGTTCTGGTAGCTGAGCCGGTCGGCCAAGAGATAGTGGTCGGGGTTGAACAGGTCGTGGGCGGTCAGCCACTCCTTGAAGGTCTGGGCGCGCTCCTCGTTGGAGGGATAGCGGACGTTCTGGCTCGGCCGGTCGTCGCCGAGGAAGGCGAAGCGATGGTAGCCGGCAGTAACAAGTGACTGAAGCAAATGAATCATTGCCAGTCTGGGATCGCAGGCGACGATGTCGAAGATGGTGCTGAGGCTGGGGGCGAAGTCGGCGAGGACCAGGCTCTGGCTCATCTGGCGGGCGCGGTCGATCTCATCGTCGGTGTGCATGCCGAGCGAGATGATGCCGCAGACGTCGGGCGGCTCGAGCGGGATGGTGGCCGGGTCGGCGTGGTATAGGGTGACGACTTCCATGCGGTTGGCGCGGGCGCGCGCTTCGATGCCCATGCGCACGCCGATATAGTAAGGATCGGCCAGCTCTTCCTCGGGCTTGAGGAAGTGCAGGATGGCGATGCGGGGCAGGGTGGTGTCAACAGGCGGATGCTGGGCGCGGGCGCGGTTGCGCGGCGTCAGGTAGTTGAGCGCCTCGGCCGTCTCCAGGATCGCCTGGCGCTTGGTTTCGGAAATCGACAGCGTGGCGTCGTAGTTGAGGACGCGCGACACGGTGGCCGACGAAACGCCGACCGATTTGGCGATTTCCTTGATCGTCACCATGTCCGCCTGACCTTCCTGCAGCCTGACGCCGTCGGTGCGTCCTGCTGATATACGCCCTGTGGCCGAGCCTCATCCAGTAAAAATTTACTAGCCGCATCGGCTGAATCGCCGTTCCGGACGCGGAGCGATGGCAGCTCGGCGGCCGATTCCGCCTTCACTATCGGCAAATGGCACGTCGAGCAATGTTTGCCGGCGCGTTTCTCGCGGCCTTCATGTGCCATCGGAGCCACTGCCGACAGCGGGCACGGACTTGGACGCCAAACGCAAAAGGGCCCGGTGATCAACGACTTTCCGACGGGTTCTCGACGTCCGACTGACGCATTGGGGCCGGTCGTGGGGCGGCGGCCGATGTCGGAGACGGACGGCGCGCCGTTCGGCCTTGGCAAAAAACATGAGGACGGCGCTTTTCCTCCCGCCCCGGTGCGCGTACAAAACGCCGACATTATCAGGAGGTCGGATCATGCTGACGGTTTACGGCGTTTACCGCTCGCGCGCCTCGCGCATCTACTGGCTGCTGGCCGAGCTTGGTGTGCCGTTCCAGTCGGTGCCGGTGTTGCAGGCCCGCAAGGTGGCCGAGCCGCTGGCCGCCGATGCGCCGCTCAATACCAAGTCGCCGGCCTTCCTCGCCATCAATCCCATGGGCCAGATTCCGTGCATCGATGACGCGGGCTTCATGCTCTACGAGTCCCTGGCCATCACGCTCTACCTCGCCAGGAAGCACGGTGGACCGCTGGCGCCGGTCGATCTCGCCGAGGACGCCCGCATGACGCAATGGTCGTTCTGGGCGGCCACCGAGGTCGAGCCCAACGCCGTCAAGATCACGCTGGCCTACGAGCGCAACGAAGTGGCCACCGAAGCCGGTCGCGCCGCCGTTGCCGGCTACGCCGAGGCGCTGGTGCGGCCGTTCGCCGTGCTCGAAAGTCATCTCGCCGCTCACGACTATCTCGTGGCCGACCGCTTCACCGTCGCCGACCTCAACGCCGCCGAGGTGATCCGCTACGCCACCGAGCATGCGGCGCTGATGGCCCGCTTCCCCCGCATCGCCGCCTGGCTCGGCCGCTGCCAGGCGCGCCCGGCCTTCCAGACCATGTGGGCCGCCCGCAACGCCGGCTGAGCTCGAACCCGCCGCCTTCGCTGCCCTGGAGCGCTCATGACGACAGCTTCCGATTCGCTTCTCGACAGCCTCGTGACGGCCAGCGTGGCGGCCGGGCGGGAGATCCTCGCCGTCTATGCCGCGCCGATCGCCGTCGAGGAGAAGCCGGACCATTCCCCGGTGACGGAGGCCGACCGGCGGGCCGAACAGGTCATTCTCGCCGCGCTGGCAGCGGCGGCTCCCGGCGTGCCGGTGGTGGCCGAGGAGAGTGTTGCCGCCGGCATCGTGCCGGAGATCGGCGAGACGTTCTTTCTCGTCGATCCGCTCGACGGCACCAAGGAGTTCATCGAGCGCAACGGCGAGTTCACCGTCAACATCGCCCTCATCGAGGCCGGCGTGCCGGTGATGGGCGTCGTTTATGTACCGGTGACGGGCGAAGTGTTCATTGGCGGCCCGGATGGCGCCTTTGCGGCGCAGATCGGTGCCGATGGCCGGCCAGGCCCCTATCGCCGGCTTTGGGCGCGGACGCCGCCGGCGACCGGGCTGACGGTCGTCGGTTCGCGCTCGCACGGTTCGCCGGAGACCGAAGCCTTCATCGCCGGCCTCGACGTCGCCGCCTCGCGCGTTGCCGGCTCGTCGCTCAAGTTCTGTCTTGTCGCCGCCGGCGAAGCCGACGTCTATCCGCGCTTCACGCCGACCATGGAGTGGGACACGGCGGCGGGCGATGCCGTGCTGCGGGCGGCCGGCGGCAGCATGACCGAAGCCGACGGCACCCCGTTCCTCTATGGCAATCGCCGCCCCCGGTCGGCGCGCCGGTTTGCCAATCCGTCCTTCATTGCCCGTGGTCGTCCGGCGGTGGCCGACGGCGCCAGCCCGTGAAAGGTTCAGCATGACGCACTCTTCTGCCCTCGATGCCGTCAAGACGGTGACTGACGAACTGACGGACTGGCTGTTCCGGCAGGCGCTACCCACCTGGTATGCCTTCGGCATTGACCGCTCGAACGGTGGTTTCCACGAGGTGCTCGGCCTCAGGTGCGAAGTGGTGCCGGCGGCCCGGCGGGTGCGCGTCACGGCGCGGCAGATCTTCACCTTCGCCCTGGCTGGCCGGTTTGGCTGGTCGGGCCCCTGGAAGCGGGCGGTCGACGACGGGCTCAGCTACTTCCTCGACCATTGCCTGTTGCCCAACGGCGCCGTGCGCATGGTGACGGAAGCCGACGGCAGCCCGCTCGACGACACCTTCTGCCTCTACGATCAGGCCTTCGCGCTGTTCGCCATGGCGGCGGCGGCCTCGGTGCTCGAAGATCGCAGCGCCGTCGAAACGGCGGCGGTCAAGCTCCGGACACTGCTGCTCACCGACTACAAGAACCCGGTCGCCGGTTTCGAGGAGGCGCGGCCGCGCAGTCTGCCGCTCAAGGCCAATCCGCACATGCACACCTTCGAGGCCTGTCTGGCCTGGGAAGAGGTGGGGGGAGACGCCGTCTGGAGCCAGCTCGCCGACGAGGTGGCCGAGCTGTGCCTTGCCAAGCTGATCGACCCCAGCCAGGGTTGGCTCAAGGAGTTCTTCGATGGCAAGTGGAACCTCGCCGAGGGCGACGCCGGCCGTATCTGCGAGCCGGGGCACCAGTTCGAGTGGGCCTGGCTGCTGACGCGCTGGGGCGTGTCGCGTCAGCGTCCGGACGCCATCGCGGCGGCGCGCCGGCTGGTCGAACTGGCCGAGACGCGCGGCCTCAACGTCGCTCAGGACGTGGCGATCATGGAGCTCTACGACAACGACGTCATCCGTGACGGCACCGCCCGCATGTGGTCGCAGACCGAGCGGATCAAGGGCAACCTGCTGCTGGCCGAGACGGCCGACAGTGCCGTCGATCGCGAGCGCCATCTCGGCTACGTCGTGCGCGGCGCCCGCGCCCTGCAGCGCTTCTTCGAGACCGATACGCCGGGCCTGTGGCGCGATCGCATGTTCCCCGACGGATCGTTCAAGATCGAGCCGGCACCGGCCTCGACGTTCTATCACATCATCTGTGCCATCGACGAACTGCGCAAGTTCGTCGCCCGGCAGTGAGCTGAACGGCCCCGCCTTCATCTTCACGTGAAGAATCCGGTGGGGCGCCTTCAGGCGCAGAGTCTGGTGGACCGGACAAACGCCTGCCGTGGCAGGGGCTTGCGCCGGACGGCGTGACGGTTCAATTTGGCATACTGTCAGGGTCGGCAACGGCGCCCGCGTTGAGGCGCCGAACCGACCGGGGGGAAGGTCGGACAATGGGCGAAGCGGCCGGCAGCCAAGTCTACGGCGAGACGATGGCGCAATCCGGAATCGACATGGGTTTCATCAACCGGTCGCTGTTCGATGCTCTGGTCGAAGCCGCGGCGGCGCAGCCTGATTATCCGGCGCTTGAAGACCAGGAACGACAGCCGGTGACGCTGCGCTGGCTGATCCTGGCGTCGACGGTACTCGGTCATCGCCTCGTCAAGGGGACGCGCCGGCGGGAGAACGTCGGGCTGCTGCTGCCCAATTTCACCGGCGTCGTGGTGGCGCTGTTCGGGCTCCTGGCCTACGACCGCACGCCGGCGCTGCTGAATTTCACCGCCGGGGCCAGCAATCTCGAGGCGATGCTGGCCGTGGGCGGCATCCGCCGCATCGTCACGGCGCGCAAGTTCATCGCCGCGGCCAAGCTCGAGGCGGTGATCGAGCAGCTGGCCGGCAAGGCCGAGGTCATTTACCTTGAGGACCTGCGACCGACGCTCGGCCTGTTCGACAAGCTGGCTGGCGCCGCCTACGCCAAGCTGCCGCGTCTCTTCCACCGCTTCTACCGGCGCCAGCCGGACGAACTCGCCGTGGTGCTGTTCACCTCCGGCACGGAAGGGACGCCCAAGGGCGTGGCGCTGTCATCGCGCAACTTCCTCTCCAACGTCGCCCAGATCCTCAAGCTCTACACCTTCGTGCCCGACGACACGATGTTCAACGCCCTGCCGGTGTTCCACTCCTACGGGCTGACGGCCGGGCTGTTCCTACCGCTCTACGGTCGCTTCAAGGCGTTCCTCTATCCCTCGCCGCTGCACTACAAGCAGATCCCGGAACTGGTGCGCGACAGTGGCTCGACGGTGCTGTTGTCCACCGACACCTTCGCCGCCGGCTGGGCGCGAGCGGCCGACGACGGCGCCTTCGACAAGGTGCACATGACCTTCCTCGGCGCCGAGCGGGTCAAGGACCAGACTCGCGCCCTCTGGCTCGACCGCTTCGGCGTCGAGCTCAACGAAGGCTATGGTGCCACGGAATGCGCCCCGGTGCTGGCGGTCAACTACCCCGGCCGGGCCAAGCGCGGCACCGTCGGCTGCCTGCTGCCGGGCATCGAGGCGCGCATCGAACCGGTGCCCGGGCTCGACGTCGGCGGCCGGCTGTTCGTGCGCGGCCCCAATGTGATGATTGGCTACTTCCTGTCCGACCAGCCGGGACGGCTGCAGGAGGTGGTCCGCAACGGCTGGTACGACACCGGCGACATCGTCACCATCGACGAGGACGGCTTCGTCACCATTCGCGGCCGGGCCAAGCGCTTTGCCAAGATCGGCGGCGAGATGGTGTCGCTGGCCGCCGTCGAGGCCTTCGCCGCCTCGCTGTGGCCGGACTCCTCGCACGCCGTGGTGTCGATCCCCGACCCGCGCAAGGGCGAGGCGCTGGTGCTGGTCACCGACAGCGGCACGGCCTCGGTGGAGGCGTTCATTTCCTATGGCCATCTGCACGGCCTGTCGGAGATTTCCATTCCGCGCAAGATCGTCAAGACCTACGCGCTGCCGGTGCTCGGCACCGGCAAAATGGACCTGCCGGCCATCGAGATCATGGCGCGTTCGTAAGGGGTGGATTGGCCGGTTCCGGCTGATCGACGCCAGGACCCAAATGGTGGGGCGATCGCCCAGCCGTTGCGGTGCCGGCCAGCGGCGGGCGCGGACCGCGCCGAAGCTGAATCAGCTTGTCAGCAATCGCCAATTATCATTGCCCTGTCGGGGGTTGAGTCCTTAGTCGGATTCGTTTCCTTATCCGGATTCATCGACTGGTAAGCAATCGGTGAGACTCTCGCAGGGTGAGGCGACCTGTTCAGGCAACCCTGAATCGCGACGTCGCCAGCTGACAAACTGGTTTAAGAAACAGATAAAATCTATACTTAACAGATGGTTGACGCCATTTGTTAAAGTTAAGGTATAGAGTCTGTGGGTCGATGGTCGCGGCAGTTGGCGCGGCGCATGAGAACGACCAGACAAATACAATTCAAATCAATGGCTTGTCCCTGATTGCGCAGGCACTGGACCATTGTTTTCGCGCGGCAGCGAGGCGTCAGGCGAAACCGGGCAAACCCGGAGCAAACAGTTCGTCAGTTCAATGCGATGTCATGGTTAATTGATCCTTACGCATAACAACTGTGACACACCCTGTTCGTCGGCGCTGTCGGTGGCTTTGCCACCCCGCGCGGATCGTTATCGGTTCGGCTGATCGGTTCAGCGGGGACAGTGAATCAAATCGCGATTCCGCCGGCAAGCCCAAATTCGAGTCATTTCAGGCGCTTGGCTGCAGGGGCTGCCTCAGATCGAGTCATAGCCCTATTGTCTAGAGCGTTTCCCGACCTGATGGAATCATCAGGTCGATGAGAAATCGCTCCAAATTCAATAAGTTGAGTAGCCGCTTGTCGATCATGTTGTTTCAACATGATCGGCGGATGCTCTAGCCAGAATCCGCCAGGCGCCGCAACCTGCGGCGGTTGTTTCGGAATCTGGCGTTGCAGGTCCGGCCAGAACCGTGCGGTCAACGGCCGGAAAAAATCGGCGCCCGCTTCTGGCGAAAAGCGGCGATGCCCTCGGCATAGTCGGCGCTGCCGGTGCAGGCGGCCGCGTCGTCGAAAGCCTTCTGGCGGTGGGCGTCATCGGGCGTCAGCACGGCGGCGATGGCCGATTTGATGGCGCGGTGGGTCAGCGGCGCCAGGCTGGTCACTTGGGCGAGGTAGGCGTCGGCCTCGGTCCGGAAGCTGCCGGCCGGGGCGACATGGTCGACGAGGCCAATGCGCAGGGCCTCGTCGGCGCCGAGACGGCGGGCGGTGAAGAACAGGTCGCGGGTGCGGGCCGGGCCGATCAGCCTGACGATGTCGACCACCGCTTCGGTCGGATAGGCGAGGCCGAGGCGGGCGGCGGGGATGGCGAACACGGTGTCGTCGGCGGCAAGACGGACATCGCAGGCGGCGGCGAGACCGACGCCGCCGCCCATGCAGAACTGGCGGATGACGGCAACCGTCGGCTTGGCCGCCTGGCGCAGGGCGGCGAAGGCGGCGACGTTGGCGGCCTCATATTGCGCCGAGCGTTCGGCGTTGGCACGCACGACGTCGAACTCGGAGATGTCGGCGCCGGAGGCGAACGGACCGTCGTCGATGCCGGCCATGGCGATGGCGCGGACGCCGGCGTCGCGGTCGAGCCGCCCCACCGCCTCGGGGATGGCGCGCCACATGTCGAGCGACAGGGCGTTATGGCGGGGCAGGTTGTCGATCAGGATCCAGCCCACCTTGCGGTGCACTTCGACGTCGACGCGACCTTCCGCCGCGGCTTCACTCTCGTTCATGAATGGCACCCACGCAAAATTGTCATCTCGATCGGCCTTTTCCTGAAAAGCGCGTCCAACTATCATAGAGCAAACCGACGCCCGGCCGGGGACCAGCATAGCGGGTCTTTGGTCGACGGACAGGCCCTAGAATGGAAAAGTGAGACGGACATGGCGCAGGTTTCCCTTCCGCAAGCGCAACGCGGACGTCAGGTCGATACGGTCGATCCGGTCTGGGAGCGCATCCGGCAGGAAGCGTCCGAGGCCGTCCTCAACGAGCCGGCCTTCGGCGGCTTCCTGCACGTCACCATTCTCGATCAGGTCCGCCTCGAAGATGCCGTCATCCAGCGCGTATCCGATCGTCTCGGCAGCACCAGCGCCGTCCGTTCGGCCATGATCGCCCAGGCTTTCCAGGAAGCGCTGGCCGACGACCCCGGCATCGGCGAAGCCTTCCGTTCCGATATCGTCGCCGTCTACGATCGCGATCCGGCCTGCGATCGCTTCATCGAACCGCTGCTCTACTTCAAGGGCTTTCACGCCATTCAGACCTATCGGCTGAGCCACTGGCTGTGGCAGCACGACCGGCGCGACTTTGCCCTCTATCTGCAGAGCCGGTCGTCGGAAGTGTTCCAGGTCGACATCAACCCACGCGCCGTGCTGGGGCGCGGCCTGTTCTTCGACCACGCCACCGGCATCGTCGTCGGCGAGACGGCGGTGATCGAGGATGACGTCTCCATCCTGCAGGACGTGACGCTCGGTGGCACCGGCAAGGAGAACGGCGACCGTCATCCCAAGATCCGCCACGGCGTGCTGATCGGCGCCGGCGCCAAGATCCTCGGCAACATCGAGGTCGGCGTTGCCTCGCGCGTTGCCGCCGGTTCGGTGGTGCTGAAGCCGGTGCCGGCCTGCACCACAGTGGCGGGCGTACCGGCCAAGGTGGTGGGCACGGCCGGCTGCGCCGAGCCGTCGCATGCCATGGAGCAGCGGCTCGAGGAGAGCAGCGGCGACAAGGTTTGAGGAGCCGAAGCCAAAGCTGGCGAATTTTCTCTGTCGCGGGTTTTATCCGGCCGCCGGCCGTGTCAGAACGGTCGCCAGCGCTCGAACGATTCCGCAAGGGGGTTCGAATTTCGGCTAGGGTCGGATCGCCGTGGCGACCGATCGCGGTTCTGTGAGTTTTGCGCGTCGCTTCCGTATCGTCGTCACGAGGGCTTTCCGGCGCTCGGTGTCGGTCTCTTGCGGGGCGGGGCGCCATGAGTGGAGATGTGCCTTGACCAAGGACGAACTGGTAAAGATCGAAAAATTCCTGCGCAAGACGCTGCAGTCGCCGACCATCAGCGTCCGCGCCCGGCCGCGCAAGTCGGACTCGGCGGAAGTCTACGCCGGTGACGAGTTCATCGGCGTCGTCTACGAGGACGACGAGGACGACGAGAAGTCGTACAATTTCCAGATGGCGATCCTGGCCATGGATCTCGAAGGCTGAGCCTTTGGCATCGCGGCGGCCTCGCCGCCTCGGGGCGCAGGGCGATGCCCTGCCTCCCACGCCAGAGGGCCGCCGGCCGGGCCGAACGCGGCCGACCGGCGTCTGTGGCCAAAGCGCTTAACTGGTGACGCCGAAGCTCAACAGCAGCACGCGCACGCCGCTCTTGATCCCCGCCCAGTTGGGCAGCAGCCCCTTGCGGAAGCGGATCTGTACCGACAGGTCTTCGCCGGCGTGAATTTCCGTCAGGCAGGAGGCCGGGAACCCCGGATTGTCGGTAGCGGTGCAATGGGTGGTGAACGGCTCGGTGGAGCCGGCCTCGAAGAACACTTCCTCACCCGACAAACCCGAATCCTCGGACAGGTGATGGCCGATCAGCCCGGCCGGCGCCGGTATGGTGCCGTCCTCGAAGAAGTGCTGGTAGACATTGATCAGGCGGCCGGTGCTGTCGGTCAGCGTGTCGCGCTGCTTGATGGTCAGGAAGATCAGCGGCGCGCTGGCGCTGGTGTCGATGTAATCGTTCTTGAAGGTTGGGGCGTAGCCGGACATTTCCGGCCAGTGCACGACGAGGTCGATGCGCTGCTGCGGCCCGACATTGCGCTGTTCGGCGAAGCGGAACATGTTGGCCGGCACGGTGAGGCGCTGGTGGCCGATGAACAGCGTCATCGGCGTCGGGTCGCTGTCGCGGCCACTGCTCTCGCCGAGCCCGTCGGTCCATTTCATGGCGATATTGGCCAGCATCAGCCCGGCGGCCAGCACCAGGCAGGTGGTGGTGCCGCGCAACAGCCAGGCCGTCGTCGACGTCCGGCGCGCCCGCCGCCGCTTTGGCTGGCGAAGCAGATCGTCGTCCGGATATGCCGCGTATTGGGTCACGACCGTCTCCCGATTTGAAACAGTGCCGTCCGCCGACGCCGCGTTTGCCCCGTGGAGTCGCCCTCGGGCCCGTCTTGCCGCTTCGGCCCGCCATTTGCGACTCGCAGGATGGCGAAAGCCTTAATGTTTCATTTCGGATCAGGGTTAAGGCGGGGTTAATATCCATGTCGAACGATATGATTGTCGCACTGTTTGCCATTGCCATCGGCTTCGTGCTTGCTGGTCTTTTATCGTCGCTCTACCAGCTGGTGACCGCCAAGCCGGTGCGTTTCGACCTGCCGACCGGCAGCATCATCATCGGCATTCTCCAGACGTTCCTGATCATGTTCGCCGGTCCGGCCGTGCTGATGCGCAACGCCATCCGTGGCCGACTGATCGAGCACCGGCCGGTTGGCTGGCTGTTTGCTTCCACCGCCATCGCCGGCGCCTGGAGCCTGTGTTCGGGCGTCATGCTGCTGCCGGTATTCGTCGTTGTCGTGCGAGCTGTGGCCTGATTGCACGGACGAAGCGGGCGGGCCGGCCGCGACAGTCATCCCGTCCGTTGTTGCCGAAGGGCTGGCGGAACAGCGGCTTGAAATCATTTCTAAACCTATTTTGACGATCATGGCGGCACCATAGATCATGAGCCGCGCAACGATGGTCTTCGCCCGACTTGGCATTCCCTTTGGCCCGAATTTCTGGCGGAGCGCCGCTCTGCCAGGCGGTGCCTGATGCTGGCAAGGGGGCCGGCTAAGGCGGAAAAGCATCTGACGAAACGATTTCTGCAAGGTGCTTTGCCAGCGCTGCTCGGCTTCGGTCTGGTGCTGTTCGCCGCCCACACGGCCATCGACGCCTACCACTCCTTCCGTCAGCTTGAGGGTTCGCGGTCGAGCAACCTCATACTGGCCAGCCGCAGCATTCTCGACCAGTCGAACGTGCTCGAGCTGTCACGGCGCAAGTTTAGCGACGGCATGGGCACCATTGCCGCCATTGACGAGGCCGAGCTGCGGGAGAACCTGCTGCAGCTGGTGCTGAACGTCAGCCGGTCGCGGCGCTCACTCGGCGCCGACCCCGTACTCAGGGAGCAGTTCGAGCTGCGGACACGCGATCTGCTGGCCGAAGCGCGAGCGCTGATCGCCTACCTCGACCAGGTCGGTACGGAGCGTCCCGACGACTACTGGCCATCGGTCAACAGCGGCATCCGCGAGCTCGACGACCAGTTCACGCAGCTGCGCGACGATCTCGATCGCCAGAGCGTCCGCTTCATCACCGAGCAGTCGGACCTGTTGAGCAAGTCGCTGTCCGGCATGCAGAAGATGTTCTTCTCGCTGTTTGGCGCCGTGCTGTCGGTGCTGGCGTTGCTCGAACTCAACCGCCGGTCCGCCCGTCAGGCGGAGTTCCGGGCCAACCACGACGCCATGACCGGCGCGCTCAACCGCCGCGCCTTCGAAAACTGGCTCAACCGGTCGGCCACTTCGGCCGACAGCCGGCCGCAGGCCGTGATCATCCTCGATCTCGACGAGTTCAAGGACATCAACGACGAGTTCGGCCACCTGGCCGGGGACACCGTCATCAAGGCCTTCGTCGACAGCGTCAAGCGCCAGTTCGGTCCCGAGACGCGGCTGGTGCGCTGGGGTGGTGACGAGTTCGTGCTGGTCGTCAGCCTCGACGACGCCGTCGAGGCCGGCGCCGTCACCATGCTGCGCCAGGCCTTCGGCAACATCCAGACCGCGGTGGAGTTCGATGGTGCCAATATCAGCATCAGCTGTTCCGGCGGGGCTGCCTTCTATCCGGCGGACAGCAGCGATCTCAGGGAAGTGCTGCAGTTCGCCGACCTGGCCCTGTTCAACGCCAAGACCCGCGGCAAGGGCTGCCTGCGTTTCTTCGACCGGGAAATGCAGAACGAGCGCCATCGCGTGCATGCGCTACGCGAGCGGCTGCGCCGGGCCCTCAGCGAGGGCGAACTGACGCTCTACTGGCAGCCACAGATCGACATCGTCCACCCGCACATCAATTCAGCCGAGGCGCTGATCCGCTGGATCGATGCCAAGACCGGCCGCATGATCCCGCCGGGCGAGTTCATCCCGGTGGCCGAGACCAGCGACCTCATTCTGGCCATCGATCATTTCGTGCTGGACGAGGCCATTCGCGTCGGTGCCCGTTGGGCGGAAATCTGGAGCCATCCGCCGACCGTGGCGGTCAACGTGTCGGCGTTGCATTTCGAGCAGCGCGGCTTCACCGATCTGGTGCGCGATCTGCTGCGCAAGCATGGCATGCACCCCTCGCAGCTCGAACTGGAGATCACCGAGGGCGTGGTGCTGGGCGACAATGCCGAGGTCAAGCGCAACCTCGACAGCCTGGCGTTGCTCGGCGTCCGTCTCGCCCTCGACGATTTCGGCACCGGCTACAGCAACATCGCCTATCTCAGCCACCTCAAGCCCGATCGGCTCAAGATCGATCAGACCTTCGTCCGCCGCCTCGTCAACAATCCGCACATCCGCTCGCTGGTGGCGGCCATCATCGGCATCGGCCGGGCCATCGATTGTGAAGTGGTGGCCGAGGGGGTGGAAACGGCCGAGCAGCTGGCCGAGATCAAGGCGCTCGGTTGCCGCCTGGTGCAGGGATTCTATTTCGCCCATCCCATGCCGATGGACGAGTTCGAGGCCTGGCGCGAGATGGCCGGTTATTCCGACGAGGCAACCAGCGCCGAGCATCTGCGCCGCTATGCCGACCGCATGGTCGGCGCCGAGACGTGACGGCCAGCCTCTGGACGGCCGGGCGAGGGGCGGCTACACCGGCGGACGAGTGGCGGGCGCAAGGCGCTGCCGACCACCGGTCGAGAGGAGAAGCCCACATGGCCAAGGACAAGGTCTGGCCGACGGAGATCCGTCTGGTCGTCGACAAGACGGCGCTGGCCGTGACATTCGAGGACGGGGCGCGCTTCGAAATCGGCGCCGAACTGCTGCGCGTCGCCTCGCCGTCGGCGGAAGTGCAGGGTCATTCGCCCGAACAGCGGGTGCTGGTGGCCGGCAAGCGGGGCGTGCGCATCGTCGGCGTCGAAGCCATCGGCAGCTACGCCGTGCGTCTCACTTTCGACGACGGCCACCACACCGGCCTCTACACTTGGGATTTCCTCTATGATTGCGGCGTGCGCCAGGACGAGATGGTCGCCGCCTATATCGCCGAACTCGCGGCGGCCGGCCTGACGCGCGGCTGAGGTCCGGACGCCCAAAGGCCGCCGGGGCAACCGGCGGCCGCAAGGCGACAGCACAGGCAATCAGTGCAGCACGACCACCCGGGTGCCGACGCCGACGCGCTCGTAGAGGTCGGCAACGTCGTCGTTGGTCATGCGGATGCAGCCCGAGGAGACGGCCTGGCCGATGGTCCAGGGCTCGGCGGTGCCGTGAATGCGGTAGATGGTCGAGCCGATGTACATGGCGCGGGCACCGAGCGGATTGTCCGGACCGCCGGGCATGTAGTCGGGCAGCTTGGGCTGGCGCTTGCGCATGGCCGGCGGCGGCGTCCAGCCGGGCCACTCGGTCTTGCGGGTGATGGCGTGGGTACCGTTCCAGGTGAAGCCGGGGCGCCCGACGCCGATGCCGTACTTCATCGCCTTGCCGTCGCCGAGCACGTAGTAGAGCCGCCGCTCGGTGGTATTGACGACGATCGTGCCCTTGTCGTAGGGGCCGGCATAGTCGATGGTTTCCTTCTTGATCGGGCTTTCCATGTTGCGGTTGGCCATGGGGTGCCGCTTGATCTCCTGGAAGGAGCTGGTGGCCGGGTCCCAGAAGCGGACCACTTCCTCGTCGGCGCGCACCGGCGTCGCCAGGAGAGGGGCGGCCGTCATGGCCGCTGCGGCGAATAGGAAGAGCTTTCTCATCATCATCTGAAGCCGGCATCCTGCTGGTTGGCGAGCGCTTGACGCGCCGCGTCGGTCGGCCGTCCCGAACGCTTGCCTCTTCGGAATGGCCGCTAGTCGGCAAAACGATGACCGGTCAGGCCGCTTCGTTCAAGCGCCGATCGGGGAAACGCCGGGGCCCATGCGGTGTCGGCGCCTCCTTGTTGCTGGCGTGCAACAAGGGGCGTCCTCTCAACCGAGCTTGAGTTCCTGGAAGAAGTCGTTGCCCTTGTCGTCGATGACGATGAAGGCGGGGAAGTTGACGACG
>CALMMQ010000060.1 GCA_937868725.1 uncultured Pleomorphomonas sp. | reverse complement strand
GAGCACTTGAAGCTGCCCCATTACGTCGACTTCCAGGCCGAGCTGGGGCTGGTGCGCAGTCTCCGGACGGCTTGGGAGGTCAACGGCGTCGCCGCTGACGGCGACGATGGCGAAACGCCGCTCGGGGAGGCCGCGCAATGACCGCCGTCAGCTACAACTTCGCCTATCTCGACGAGCAGACCAAGCGCATGATCCGCCGCGCCATTCTGAAGGCGATCGCCATTCCCGGCTATCAGGTCCCCTTCGCCGCCCGCGAGATGCCGATGCCCTACGGCTGGGGCACCGGCGGCGTGCAGGTCACCGCCGCCATCATCGGCCCCGACGACGTTCTGAAGGTCATCGACCAGGGCGCCGACGACACCACCAACGCCGTGTCCATCCGCGCTTTCTTCCGCAAGGTCGCCGACGTGGCCGTCACGACGCACACGACGGATGCCACCATCATCCAGACCCGCCACCGCATCCCGGAACAGCCACTGGTCGCCGGCCAGATCCTGGTCTATCAGGTGCCGATCCCCGAGCCGCTGCGCTTTCTTGAGCCGCGCGAGACCGAGACGCGCGTCATGCACGGCCTTGAGGACTACGGGTTGATGCACGTCAAGCTCTATGAGGACATCGCCCATCACGGCCGCATCGCCACCGCCTACGCCTATCCGGTCAAGGTGGCTGGCCGCTACGTCATGGACCCCTCGCCGATCCCGAAGTTCGACAATCCCAAGCTGCATATGTCGCCGGCTTTGCAGCTTTTCGGCGCCGGCCGCGAGAAGCGCATCTACGCCGTGCCGCCGTATACCGAGGTCAAGAGCCTCGACTTCGAGGATCATCCGTTCGAGGTCCAGACCTTCGACCAGCCCTGCGCCCTGTGCGGCGCCCGCGCCGTCTATCTCGACGAGGTCATCACCGATGACCGGGGCGGCCGCATGTTCGTCTGTTCCGACACCGACAGCTGCGAAAGCCGGCGTCAGCCCGCCGATGCCCGCCAGACGGAGGACCGGCCGTGAGCGAAGCCCCCATCCTCGAAGTTCGCGACCTCGCCAAATCCTACGGCGCCCGCATCGGCTGCGCCGACATCACCTTCGACCTCTGGCCTGGGGAAGTGCTGGCGGTGGTCGGCGAGAGCGGTTCGGGCAAGACGACGCTGCTCTCCTGCCTGTCGACCCGGCTGGCCGCCGATCGCGGTTCGGTCTTCTACGCCATGCGCGACGGCAGCCGCCGCGACCTTGCGACCATGCGCGAGGCCGAACGCCGCTTCCTGATGCGCACGGACTGGGGCTTCGTCCACCAGAACCCGGCCGAGGGCCTGCGCATGGGCGTATCGGCCGGCGCCAACGTCGGCGAGCGGCTGATGGCCATCGGCGAACGTCATTACGGCCGCATCCGTGGCGCCGCGCTCGACTGGCTCGACCGCGTCGAGATCGACACGACCCGCATCGACGACGGCCCGCGCGCCTTTTCCGGCGGCATGCGCCAGCGCCTGCAGATCGCCCGCAACCTGGTGACCGCCCCGCGCCTCGTGTTCATGGACGAGCCGACCGGCGGCCTTGACGTGTCGGTGCAGGCGCGCCTGCTCGACCTGATCCGTAGCCTCGTCCGCGACCTTGGCCTGTCGGTGATCATCGTCACCCACGACCTCGCCGTCGCCCGCCTGCTCAGCCACCGCATCATGGTGATGAAGGAGGGGCGGGTGATCGAACAGGGGCTGACCGACCGCGTCCTCGACGACCCGCGCCAGCCCTACACCCAGCTCCTCGTCTCGTCCATTCCGCAAGCCTGACCGGAGAGTCCCATGCAGCCGCTGAGCGTGCACGCCATCGCCAAGACCTTCGTCATGCACTTGCGCGATGGTCTCCGCCTGCCGGTGTTCGCCGGCCTTTCCTTCGACGTCGGCGCCGGCGAATGTCTGGTGCTCGGCGGTCCCTCGGGGGTCGGCAAGAGCTCGATCCTCAAGATGCTCTACGGCAACTACGGCGTCGACGCCGGTGCCATTCTGGTCGCCCATCGCGGCGCTCAGGTCGATCTCGCCAAGGCCGAGCCGCGTCAGGTCATCGACGTCCGTCGTCATAGCCTCGGCTACGTCAGCCAGTTCCTGCGCGCCATCCCGCGCGTTTCGGCCCTCGATATCGTCGCCGATCCCCTGATCGGCAACGGCGTCGAGCGGGACGAGGCTTGCGCCCGCGCCGAGGCGGCGCTCGTCCGGCTCAACCTGCCGCGCGACCTCTGGTCGCTGCCGCCGGCCACCTTTTCCGGTGGCGAGCAGCAGCGCGTCAACATCGCCCGCGGCTTCATCTCCGATCATCCGATCCTGCTCCTCGACGAGCCCACCGCCTCGCTCGACGCCGCCAACCGCGCCGTGGTCGTCGACATGATCGAGGAGAAGAAGGCGGCCGGCGTCGCGCTGGTCGGCATCTTCCACGACGAGGACGTCCGTCATCAGGTGGCGAGCCATATCGTCGACGTATCCCGCTATTCGGCGCGAGGAATGCACTGATGGCCCGTCTCGGTCCCGAACCGCTCATCCATCCCACCGCCAGCGTCGTCGACAGCCGCCTCGGCCGCTACACGGAGATCGGCGAAAACTGCCGCGTCTCCGAGCTCGAACTCGGCGATTACTCCTACATCGAGCCCGGCGGCATGGTCTGGTGCGCCACCATCGGCAAGTTCGCCAATATCGCCGCCTCAGTCCGCATCAATGCCACGCGCCATCCCATGGACCGGGCCAGTCTGCACCATTTCACCTACCGGGCCGGCGATTATTGGGACGATGCCGAGCACGAACAGGACTTCTTTGCCCGGCGGCGCGACCACCGCGTTCATGTCGGCCATGACGTCTGGATCGGTCACGGCGCGACGCTGCTGCCGGGCATTACCATCGGCAATGGCGCCGTGGTCGGGGCCGGTGCCGTGGTGAGCCGCGACGTTCCGGCCTACACCATCGCCGCCGGCGTGCCGGCCCGACCGCTCAAGCGGCGCTTTTCCGAGGCCATCGCCGATCGGCTGGCAGCCCTCGCCTGGTGGGATTGGGACCACGAGCATCTCAGGGTAGCGCTCGACGACTTCCGAAGACTCAGCGTCGAGTCATTCTTGGACAAATACGAATAATAGCCAGTTTAGTTTCAGGATGTACATGAAACTGACATCGGTTAAGCGTAAATGAATGCCATTCAAAATATAACCTGGCAGGGCGTCTGAAAGAATGTTTGAAATTCACAATCTTTCGCGTCACTTTGGCGCCAAGATCGCCGTCAACGACATCAACGTCTCGATCCCCGAGGGGCAGATGGTCGGTGTCATCGGCCGTTCCGGTGCCGGCAAATCGACCTTGCTGCGGATGATCAACCGCCTCGCCGATCCGACGTCCGGTTCCATTCGCTACGGCGATCTGGAAATCGCGGCGCTGAAGGGCGAGGCGCTGCGGCGCTGGCGGCGCGACTGCGCCATGATCTTCCAGCAGTTCAATCTGGTGCCGCGTCTCGACGTGCTGACCAACGTTCTGCTCGGCCGCCTCAACCACCGTTCGACGGCCCTCAGCGTCATGAGCCTGTTCAGTCGCGATGAACGCCTCATGGCCATCGCGGCGCTGGAGCGGCTGGGAATCGAGCAGACGGCGCTGCAGCCCGCCGGCACGCTGAGCGGCGGTCAGCAGCAGCGCGTCGCCATCGCGCGCGCCCTGATGCAGGAGCCGCGCGTCCTGCTGGCCGACGAGCCGATCGCTTCGCTCGATCCGCTCAACGCCAAGATTGTCATGGATGCGCTGGCCGACATCAACCGCCGCGACGGCATCACGGTCATCACCAATCTGCACACCCTCGACACGGCCCGCCACTACTGCCAGCGCATCATCGGCATGGCCGAGGGGCGGGTGGTCTTCGATGGCCTGCCGGGCGAACTGACGGCCGAGGCCGTCAGCCGCATCTATGGCGCCGAGGACGATTTCGACGAACGCCTGACATCGACGTCGCTGACACCGGGCCGGCTGCCGCTGCCGCAGGCCGTTGTCGGCCTCACCATGCAAGCCGCTGCCGTTATCTAGATGTGAAGCCTCAAGAGGTTGTCTCTGGTTAGGTTGAGGCGACTGATCGG
>CALMMQ010000059.1 GCA_937868725.1 uncultured Pleomorphomonas sp. | reverse complement strand
AGCGCTTCTGGCAGTCCGTCACAGGCGGTAGAGGATCTGGTCGGTCCAGAAGCGCTCCAGGCGCTGCAGCGACTTGTTGAGCACGCGGAAGTCTTCGCGGTTGATGCCGCCGACCGTCTCGATGGAAACGATGTGGCGCTCGTAGAGCTTGGAGACGATGTCGGCCACCGTCTGGCCCTTGTCGGTCAGCTTGACGCGCACCGAACGACGGTCCATGCGCGAACGCTGATGATGGATGTAGCCCATCTCGACGAGCTTCTTGAGATTGTAGGAGACGTTCGAACCGAGGTAGTAGCCGCGCGTCCGGAGTTCACCGGCGGTCAGTTCGCTGTCACCGATGTTGAACAGCAGCAGCGCCTGCACGGCGTTGACGTCGGTACGGCCAGAGCGATCGAATTCGTCCTTGATGACGTCGAGCAGACGGCGATGCAGGCGTTCGACGAGACGGAGCGCTTCGAGATACAGCGGCTGCAGGCCCTGCTCTTCCTCAGGCTCGGTAGCGTATAAATCGTAGGCGCGCTTTGCGTTGGCCATGGTGGAAAGCCTCTCTGTCACTTTTTGTTTTTTGCGGCTCTTTGTCCGCGTTGTCAGTGACTGTAGCCGAGAGCCTTGAAAATCGCCTTAAAGCGCAAGCTGAATATTGTTTTAACAGCAATCGACGCAATTCGAGTCGACCGCTGACGGTCATTAACAAATCACGCGCCGGATTCTGGCTGAATCCAGGGATTCCATCGGTATATCATGCTAATTGGATTCAGTTTGCGTTTATACTGAATCCGCTTGCCACGGGGATTGCTCGTCGTATTACAATTTGACTCAATAACCCGCTGTTGACCTTCATTGCTGATCGCGGGACCGCTCGTAGAGATAGGTGAGCCCCGCATAGACCAGCACCGAGCCGACGTGGAAGACGATCAGCGAGCGGTTGAGGCCGAAGACATCGCTGAAGGCGCCGTGCAGCGCCGTCTCGGTCAGGGCGCAGATCATCCACACCACCGTGCCCCAGCTGGCCAGAAGCCACAGCCCCACCGCCGCCACCAGATCGGCCACGGCGAAGAACAGCGTCGCCACCACCACCGAGGTCGGCAGAGCGAGAAAATCGCCATCGGCCGGCGTCAGCCCGATCAGCCGGGCCCAGTTCTGCAGTCCTGACAGCAGAAAGACCACTGACAGCACGCGCACATAGACAATCAGCGTCAGTCGGGCATCGAAACCCGATCCCGACGCGCCGCCCTGTTCTTCGTTCATTCCGGCCATGCCGTCACAAGCTCCGCAGTCGTGGGATCGATGCGCCACCGATAGCCGATGGTCGTCCGGCGATCAATTCTCATGGAAGTTATAGAGTGTGCCCCCGGCCCGTGATAAGAGCCCCGTGCTCCTTTTCACTGCAGGATGACCGTCATGCCCGACAAGACGCCAACCCCCTTCTCCGAACCGATCCCCGACATGCGGGACATTCTGGGCGGGCGTCGCATGCGCCGCTTGCGCCAGAACGACTGGACGCGGCGACTGGTGCGCGAAAACAGCCTGACCGTCGACGATCTGATCTGGCCAATCTTCATCGTTGACGGCGAAGCCACGCGCACGCCGGTGGCCTCGATGCCCGGCGTCGAACGCCTTTCGGTCGACGAGGCGGTCAAGGACGCCCACGAGGCACAGGAACTTGGCATCCCCGCCATCGCGCTGTTCCCCTACACCGATCCGGGCCGCCGCGACCCGTACGGCCGCGAGGCACTATCGCCCGACAACCTCATCTGCCGCGCCCTGCGCGCCATCAAGAACGCCGTGCCCGATATCGGCCTGATGACCGACGTGGCGCTCGACCCCTACACCAGCCACGGCCACGACGGCCTGCTCGAGGGCGACGTCATCCTCAACGACGAGACGGTGGCGGTGCTGTGCCAGCAGGCGGTCAACCAGGCGCGGGCCGGTGCCGACATCATCGGCCCTTCCGACATGATGGACGGCCGCGTCGGCGCCATCCGCCAGGCGCTGGACGAGAACGGTTTCGAGCACGTGCAGATCATGGCCTACTCGGCCAAATACGCCTCGGCCTTCTACGGTCCGTTCCGCGACGCCATCGGCACGTCGAAGACGCTGCGCGGCGACAAGCGCACCTACCAGATGGACCCGGCCAACTCGGACGAAGCCATTCAGGAAGCGGAACTCGACCTCAACGAGGGCGCCGACATGATCATGGTCAAGCCGGGCATGCCCTATCTCGACATCGTCCGCCGCCTCAAGGACGAGTTCCAGGTGCCGACGTTCGCCTACCAGGTGTCGGGCGAGTACGCCATGATCATGGCGGCGGCCCGCAACGGCTGGCTGGACGGCGAACGCGCCATGATGGAGAGCCTGATCGCCTTCAAGCGTGCCGGCGCCGACGGCATCCTCACCTATTTCGCGCGCGACGTCGCCCGCAAGCTCAAGCGCTGAGCCGGACGGCAACGATGCGGCGGCGCCTCGGTCTGACCATCGGCCCCTTGCTGCTCGGTCTCACCACCGTCGGCGCCTGCTCGTATCTGCGGACCAGCGCCGAGGCGGAGCTGTGCAAGGCCGTGTTGCCGGCGGTGGAGCCGGCCGGCAGCATCCTGGTACAGTCGGTGACGCGGGAGAAGAGCAGCACGCTGCCGACCATCCGCGTCGACTATCTGGTCGAGATGACCGCCGACGCCCATCATGCCGGCCGCCTGCGTTGCGCCTTCCGCGAAAGCGTGTTCGGCCAGCGGCCCGACATCGCCGACATCGAGGTCAACGGCCAGCGCATGAGCCGTGCTCGCCGGTTCTTCCTCGAACGCTACTGGCTCGATGAGCCGCAGGTGGTGGCGGAGGGCGGTCGGCGCCTCGTCGACCAGTCTGAACAGCAGTCGCTGGCAACGCCCTGAGGCGCCCCGGCCCGGACCCTTTGTGGCCGCCAGGCGGAAAACCGTAGCGTTCGCCGCCCGGTTCTGAAATGCTTGGCGACGACGTTTTTTCAGCCGGACCGACCTCCGAACGAGGTCTGACCGGTGTTGGCATGCAGGCGCGTTCCGTCCGGACGGGTAAGCCGGCCGCCGGAGTGCGCCCCCGAAGGAGACACAAGATGTCCGAACAAGTTCCCGGCTTTTCCACGCTGGCCATTCACGCTGGTGCCGCCCCCGATCCGACCACCGGTGCCTGCATCACGCCGATCTACCAGACCGCTTCCTACGCCTTCAAGGACATCGAGGAAGCCGCGCAGCTGTTCGGGCTCGAGAAGTTCGGCAACATCTACGGTCGCCTGACCAACCCGACGCAGGGCGTGCTCGAGGAGCGCGTGGCCGCCCTTGAGGGCGGCGTGGCGGCGCTGGCCGTGTCGTCGGGGCACGCGGCGCAGTTCATCGTCTTCCACACGCTGCTGCAGCCGGGCGACGAGTTCATCGCCTCGCGCAAGCTCTACGGCGGTTCGATCAACCAGTTCGGCAACTCGTTCAAGAGTTTCGGCTGGAAGGTCGTCTGGGCCGATCCCGATGACATCGATTCCTTCGAGAAGGCCGTCAGCCCGCGTACCAAGGCGATCTTCATCGAATCGATCGCCAATCCCGGCGGCATCATCTCGGACATCGAGGCCATCGCCAAGGTGGCGCGGCGGGCCGGCGTGCCGCTGATCGTCGACAACACCATGGCCTCGCCCTACCTCTGCCGGCCGATCGAGCACGGCGCCAACATCGTCGTTCACTCGGCGACCAAGTTCCTCGGCGGCCACGGCAACTCGCTCGGCGGCATCATCGTCGACGCCGGCACGTTCGACTGGACGCGGGATGGCCGCTATCCGCTGCTGTCGGAGCCGCGGCCCGAATACAACGGCCTCGTCTTCAACAAGAACTTCGGCAACTTCGCCTTCGCCGTCGCCTGCCGGGCGCTCGGCCTGCGCGATCTCGGGCCGTGCATCTCGCCGTTCAACGCCTTCATGATTCTGACCGGCATCGAGACGCTGCCGCTGCGGATGCAGAAGCACGTCGAGAACGCCCTCGCCGTGGCCGAGTTCCTGTCCGACCACCCGAAGGTGGCTTGGGTCAGCTACGCCGGCCTCAAGGGCGACCGCTACCACACGCTGCAGCAGAAGTATGCGCCCAAGGGAGCGGGTGCCGTGTTCACCTTCGGCCTGAGGGGCGGTTACGAGGCCGGTGTGACCTTGGTCAAGAGCGTGCAGCTGTTCACTCACCTCGCCAACATCGGCGATACCCGGTCGCTGCTGATTCATCCGGCCTCGACCACCCACAAGCAGCTCAACGACAGCCAGAAGGTGGCTGCCGGGGCCGGTCCGGATGTGGTGCGTCTGTCGGTCGGTATCGAAGACGCGGCCGACATCATCGCCGACCTCGCGCAGGCGCTCGACCGCATCGACTGATGCCTGCCTTTGGGCCTGCCGGATATCCGTCCGGCGGGCCGCTCCCCCTTGCAAGAAGAAGCCGCGATGTCGCCTCGCCTGCGCAAGTTCATCGGAACCGTCGTACTGATCGTCTGCGTACCGATCTACGCGCTGATCGTCATGACCATCGCCGTGGCGGTGCTGCCGGGCGCGGCATGGTGGGCGCAGGGGCTGTTCTACCTGATCGGCGGGCTGATCTGGGTGCTGCCGGCCGGTCTGCTGGTCACCTGGATGGTCCGACCGCGGCGCTGAGGCTCAGGCGGCGTCGAGATCGTCGCGCAGCGGCAGGCCGGCGGTGACGACCAGATTGTCGAAGCCGTGCCGACGGAGCAGCGCGCAGGCGATGGCGACGTTGTCGTCGTGCTCGTCACCCACCAGCACGATGCGCTCGGCATAGCCCATGAAGGCCATGAGCACGGCGTCGGCGCGCATCAGGCCCAGGTCCATCAGCACGAGATCGTAGGTGTTCTGCAACGCTTCGAGCGTTGTCAGCAGCGCTTCCTTCCGCACCAGCTCGGGGCGCAGCGGCCGCGTGCCGGCGCCGATCTCGTGGGCGCGGGTCATCGGATTGCGCCGAATGATGTCGCCGAACTCGGCCGTGCCGACAATGAGATCGGCGAGGCCGGGCTGAGCCGAGGTGGCGGCGGTGTCAATGACGACGACGCGCGTTTCCTCGTCGGCCGCCTCGCGACAGACGGTCTCGATGGCCAACCGGCCCGCACCGGGATGCGACAGACCGATGAAGGCGACGCGCGAGCGGCCGTCGGCGGCCAGCATGGCATAAAGGTGATCGTTGGCGGCGGCTTCTGGCCCGGCGACCGGCTCGGCCGGCAACGGCGGGCGCTTGTCCTCGACCACGGCTTCGACCGTCGCGCCGACCTTGGCGCGGATGCGCTGGCGGCGTTCCTCGCGACGATCGGCGACGATCTGGCCGAAACGCTGCTCGGCGACGGCGACGAGGGCGTGGGGCGTCATCGGCTGCAGTTCGTCCTCGCCCTCCTCCTCGTCGGACGCACGGCCACCACGGGCGGCGAGCGCCACGGCAAGGCCGACCAGCACCAGAGCGAACCCGGCAACGGCGGCGGCGGTGGGCAGCGCCCTGGGGAAATACGGCGCATCCGGCGGCGTAGCGCGGGCGACGACACGCACCTTGATACCGGCCGCCGAAGCGGTGGGACCGGCCTGCAGGGCGACGTAGTCGTCCATGAAGGCGTTGGCGATATCGGCGGCGTGGCCGCCATCGGCAGCGACGGCGCGCAGGCGCAGCTCGCCGAGCCAGGCGGTGGTATCGACGCTGAGGTGGGCCAGCGCCTGATCGATGGCGCGCTCTTCCGGAGCCAGTCCGGCGCTGTCGTTGGCCATGCCGATGGCCACCAGCACGCGCTGCCAGAGATCGGGGCTGCCCAAGTCGGTGTCGCTGTCGAGGCGCAGCCGGTCGACGACGCGGCGAGCGGTGGCGCGCGAGGCGATGAGCTGAACCTGATCGGCGAGCAGCTTGCCGGCGATGGCACCGCCATCGGAGGCCATGATCACGGCACGCGTTTCGGCGCGATAGGCCGGCGTCAGCCCCGACATCAGGGCGTAGGTGGCCAGTCCGGCCGACAGGGCGAAGGCGACGACGCCAAGTCCGCGCCGGCGCAACCGCGTCCACAGGCCTGGCAACGGCTGGGCCGTCTCTGCCGCCGGCGACGGCGCAGCGGCGGCGCGCCCGGACCGAAGCGGTTCGTGCGGAGCCTGATCGAGCGTTGTCAGCGGAGAATCCATGAGTTCAAACCCGTGTCTGATCGCCCGACGTTGCGATCAACATGGTAAGCATGGAGTTAACCTGGGGACTACAAATCGTCTTTCAAGACCGTCACGATTGCTTGATTCAGAATTCATTAAGATCTTAAATTTTCCATTTGTTAACCATAGGCGTGCACATAGTGATCATCTCGTTTGACCCGCTCCGGCTCCCCAGGCATGCAACGTCGCTCGTTCCTTCTGCTGATTTCGGCTGGCCTTGGCGGGTGCATGACATCCGGCCGCAAGCTCGCGCCCGTCACCATGCTGGAGCCGGGCCTTGATGGCCCCTATCACCTCGACAGCGGCGACAAGTTGCGCATCACGGTGTTCGAACAGGCGTCGCTGACCAACACCTATACCGTCGATCAGGCCGGCTACATCGCCTTCCCGCTGATCGGCAACGTGGCGGCGCGCGGCCTGACGACGCAGGAACTGGCGCGCGCCCTGGCGCGCGGTCTCTCCGGCGGCTATCTGCGCAATCCCGACGTTTCCGTCGAGGTCGACACCTACCGGCCATTCTTCATCATGGGTGAAGTCCGCAATCCCGGGCAGTACACCTATGTCGACGGCCTGACGGCCCAGACGGCCGTGGCCATCGCCGGCGGCTTCACGGCCCGCGCCAACGATGGCCAGGTCGAAGTGACGCGCCGGCTCAACGGCAAGAGCTATACCGGTCTGGTGCCGCTCTCGGCGGCCATTCGCCCTGGTGACGTGCTGCGCGTGCCGCTGCGGTTGTTCTGACCAGACTTTTCACCGAACGTAAACGCTGATCGAACGCCGCACCACGGGTTTAACCCTCTGGTGTAGGAAACGGCTGGATGCTCCCCTTCGCGCAAGCAAGCCGGAAAGGCAGCCCCCCGCGCCATCCCGTCGGCGGCTAGCCAGCCGCCGGGCGATGGACGGCCGTGGCCTGCTGTTCCTCCGATCTGAGGCGAAGCCCCAATTGTCGACCATGCCGATGCCCACCACCTCGTCCCCCGCCCAACCGGTACCGCAAACGACTGCCGCCGCGTCCGTGACACCCAGTCTTGGCGATCTCGCGCTCAAGGTGGCCTCGCGCGAGCACGACGCCTCGATCGCCCCGTCACTGGTTTCCGGCTTGGCGGCCGTCTTCGAGTTTCTCTGTCTGGCCGCCGGCTCAACCTTCCTAATGTGGTGGTGGCTGGCGCCGTCCGACCTGACGAGCTACGTGCCGGGCATTGTCGCGGCGCTGGCCGCCGTGGTGGTCATTCAGATGCTCGACGCCTATTCGGTCGACAGCCTGCGCCACCACTCGCAACGCCTTGCCCGGGTACTGGCCGGCTGGAGCGGCGTCGTCGGTGTCGCCGCCGTGGTGATGGTCGTTTCCGACCTGCTGCCGGGGCTGACACGGCTCTGGTATCCAATGTGGTATGCCATGGGCGGAGCGACGGCATTGCTGGCAACCGCCGTTTCGAGCACCGCCGTCCAGCGCCTGACCCAAGCCGGCCGGTTGCAGCGCCATACCGTCATCGTCGGCGGCGGCCCGATCGCCGAAAGCCTGATCACAGCCCTCGAGGAAACCGGCGGCAACGAGGTCAAGGTGCTGGGCATCTTCGATGATCGCAACGACGATCGCAGCCCCGAAAGCCAGCAGGGCTTTCCGAAGCTCGGCAACGTCTCCGACCTCGTCGAGTTCTCACGCCTTGCTACCGTCGATCTGGTCATCGTGGCCTTGCCGGCCACGGCGGAAACACGCATCCTGCAATTGCTCAAGAAGCTCTGGGTGCTGCCGGTCGACATCCGTCTCGCCGCCCATTCGAGCAAGCTGCGCCTGCGCCCCCGCTCGTACTCCTACATCGGTCGCGTGCCGTTCCTCGACCTGTTCGACCGGCCGATCACCGGCTGGGACTCGGTGATCAAGCGGGTGTTCGACGTCACCATCGCCAGCCTGGCCATCGTCGCCCTGTCGCCGGTGTTCCTGGCGGCGGCGGCGGCCGTCAAGTTCACCTCGCCCGGACCGATTCTGTTCCGCCAGAAGCGCTACGGCTTCAACAACGAGGTCATCTCGGTGCTGAAGTTTCGCTCGATGTACAACGACAAGGCCGATTACACGGCGGCCAAGGTGGTGACGCGGGGCGATCCGCGCGTGACGCCGGTGGGCCGGTTTATCCGCAAGACGTCGATCGACGAGCTGCCGCAATTGTTCAACGTGCTCAAGGGCGACCTGTCGCTGGTCGGACCGCGGCCGCACGCCGTCAATGCCCAGACCGAGCATCGGCTGTGGGAGGAAGTGGTCGACGGCTATTTCGCCCGCCACAAGGTCAAGCCCGGGGTCACCGGCTGGGCACAAATCAATGGCTTGCGTGGCGAAGTCGACACGCCGGACAAGATCCAGGCGCGCGTCGACCATGACCTGCATTATATCGAGAACTGGTCGGTTCTGTTTGACTTGTACATCTTGCTACTGACACCAATTCGCATACTCAATCAGGAAAATGCATACTGATCGGAAGAGGCAAGTCCGTACAACTCAAAATGCAATCGGTTGCTACCCCGACTATTGGACTGCTTTTGGTTTGCACATTCATGATTGCGGATGCCTCTCCGCAAACGTTTGCATATTTTTAGTTTGAAATACGTCACAACATTAATTATAGGAAAGTATTCGTTCCGGACACGATCGGTTCGATGGCAGCTTTGCCTGCCCTGCACTGTCGAAACCTCGATACAATTGTAATTTGTGAATGACATTGATCGACAATACAACTCCAGACGATCCGCTGATCCTGAGTGGCCAATTCTGGGGGGAATTGCGCGTATTTCTTGCCGTTGCCAAGGCCAGATCGTTTAACAAAGCGGCCGAAGCTCTGGGAACCAGCCACCCGACGGTGGCGCGACAAGTCAAACGCCTGCAGGACCTTATCGGCTCGCAACTGTTCGTCTCCACCAAGACCGGTGTGCGGCTGACGGCGCGCGGCGAAGAGCTGGCGCGGTCGCTGACCACGCTTGACCAGTCGCTATACGCGCTGACCAATGACCTCAAGGCCGAGTCGCGCGACGCCGAGGGCCTGGTGCGGCTATCGATCGCCGACGGCCTCAACGTCGCCTTCGTGACCCCCAACCTCAACCGGTTCTCGAGCGAGCATCCGCGCGTCCAGGTGGCGATGCGCGATCTCACCAACATCAACGACCTGCGGGAAAACCAGACCGACATCATGATCGGCTTCGGCACGCCCGTGTCGGCGGAGATGCATTGCCGGCCGCTTGGCTACCTGCATTTCGTGCCGATGGCGGCGCGCGAATACGTGCGCACCCACGGTCTGCCCAGCCGAGCCAACCTCGCCAAGCACCGCTTCGTCCATTCCGAGAGCTTCGCCGGCCAGTCCGGGCTCTGGGACCGCTGGCTCAACGCCGTCTATCTCGGCCAGATCGCCCATTTCTGCGACAATCAGATCGCCTATACGATGCTGGTCAAGGCCGGCGCCGGCATCGGTCTGCTCGCCAGCTACATCTCGCTCGATCCGAACATCATTCCGCTCGATCTCGACGTCCATGTCGCCCTGCCGATCGTCGCCATCGTGCCGATCGAGCGGTTGCAGTTCAAGCCGGTCAGCCTGTTGTTCGACTGGCTGTGCGAAATCTTCTCGACCACCAATCCCTGGTTCGCCCGCGAGCTCAAGCTGGGGCAGATGCCGAGCGAACACGACCTCGGCTTCCGCCTGAGCTTCAATCTCTGACGCCGCGGTCGCCAAATGATTCGCGGCGCCCAGATCGCTCCGGGCGCCGCTCGCAGGACGCTACGCATGGGGTCGGCTCGGGCACCGGGTCAGGCTGCGGTGTCGAGCAAAGTGCGTAGCGATGGGTGGATGTCCGGGCTTTCCTCGGACAGGAATTTCAGCAAGGCACGTTCGTTGGCGTGAATGACGCCGTCGCGACCGATGCGATCGGCCAGCCAGCGCACTTCCGCCGACGTTACCACTTCCGCCGCCTGGCGGGCAGCGTCGGCCTGACGATCGCGCGCGGCAGAGGCGCCCTCTTCCCGCTCCCAGGCCGACCAGACGCCGCGCAGGCTGCTCGACAGCATGCTGGACAGCATATCACCGAACAGCGCCGTCACGCCGCGCTCCGGCGCGTCGAGCCAGGCCTCGCGGCCAAGCGCCTCGGCACGCGTCAGTACGGTGTAGCCGCGGGCGGCCATCAGGAAGTTGGCGATGGCCTTGACGAACAGGTCCGACCAGGCAGGGTCGTTGTCGGCTTCGCGGGTGTGGTCGTTGATGTCGAACAGCACTTCCGCCTCTTCGCGGCTTATGCCGACGGTGCCTTCGTGTCCAAAGGCGAACAGGATGCGGCGCAGGAGTTCGACCTCCTCGCGACTGACGCGGCCCGGCTCCAGCCGGTTGCGGCCAGCCAGCGGTCCGTCGCCTTCGACGATGGCGCGCGCCACCTGCGCCAAGGCAAAGGCGGCCAGTCGCGCCGGCACTTCGGTGGCGGTCTCCATGACGTGGATGACGAGGTCAAGGGCATTGGTCGAGGCGATGGCGCCGGCGGCATCCGACACCTGCGCCATCAGCCAGTCGGCGCTGGCGTCGGTGACATAGCCCTGCGGCGGCTGCTGGCGGACGACAAAATCGGTGAGAGCCTCGACGTAGAACGCGCGCCACTGCGGACAGGCGCTGATGGCCTCGCGCTCGCGTCGGCACAGCACCTCGGCCTCGGCAGCATTGATGACGCCGTCGCCATAGAGACTGGCGCGCCAGGCGGCAACGTCGGCTGCCATGATGACCCGCACCACATCTCCGCTCTGAGCCGAGCGCGGCGTGCCGTCGCTGTTCATCCCTTGCGCCCCCTGCCGGCAACTGTTCTCGGGCAGGAGTTTAGGCCCGCAAGTCCAACTTCCAGCTTAAGGGACGGCGTTAATGAATCATGAACGACCGTTTGCGATGCGGCTTTTGCCGCCGCCGACAGGGTCCGGACAGGCGGGCCTTGCCAAGATGAGGGCCTGTAAGCATTTCTACAATGACACAAATCGGCCATGACTGCTGGCAATGGTGTCGTCACCGGCTGGATATTCAACCCGCTCAAGGAGCTGTCTATGAAGTACGCCTATGTCGCCTTTGCCCTGGCCTCTCTCGTCACCGCCACCGTCGCCACCACCAGCTTGGCCGCCGAAGATTATGCCGGCGCCCGCGAGCACACGATGAAGACCATCGGCAAGTCCATGCGTCAGCTCGGCAGCATGGTGAAGGGCGACGTGGCCTTCAACGCCGCCGACGCCAAGGCGGCGCTGGCCAAGATCGCCTCCAACTCCACCGATTTCCCGAAGTACTACCCGGCCGGTTCGGAGAGCGCCTCGACGGCCTCGCTGCCGGCCATCTGGAAGAATTTCGCCGACTTCAAGGGCCAGGCCGACAAGACGGCCACCGACGCCAACGCCGCCATCGCCTCGGCCGACAGCCTTGCCGCCTTCAAGCCGGCCTTCGCCAAGCTGGCCGGCGACTGCAAGAGCTGCCACGACACCTACCGCGCCGCCGACTGATCGGCGCCAACAGTTCAAACCTCAGACAACGCGGCGGTCAGGCACCGCCGCGTTCGCGTCGCAAGCGCGACCAGTAGTCGAGGCGCTTGCGAATCTCGCGTTCGAAGCCGCGTTCCACCGGCTGATAGAAGCTGCGGCGCCCCATTTTCTCGGGAAAATAGTCCTGACCTGAAAAGGCGTCCGGTTCGTCGTGGTCGTAGCGGTAACCGGCGCCGTAGCCCTCCCCCTTCATCAGCTTGGTCGGCGCATTGAGAATGTGCCGCGGTGGCAGCAGCGAACCAAACTCCCGGGCGGCGGCCATGGCCGTCTTGTAGGCGGTGTAGACGGCGTTGGACTTGGGCGCGGCGGCGACGTAGACGATCGCCTCGGCGATCGCCAGTTCCCCCTCGGGCGAGCCCAGCATCTCGTAGGCGTCCTTGGCGGCGATGGCCAGCGGTAGCGCCTGCGGATCGGCCAGCGCCACTTCCTCGGAAGCCATGCGGATGACACGGCGGGCGACGTAGAGCGGGTCTTCGCCGGCGTCCATCATGCGGCAGAAATAGTAGAGGGCGGCGTCCGGATCGGAGCCGCGCACCGACTTGTGCAGCGCCGAGATGAGGTTGTAGTGGCCATCCTGCGCCTTGTCGTAGACCGGCGCCCGCCGTTGCACCACCTCCTGCAGTGCCTTGGCGTCGAACACCTCGCCGGCGCGCGCGGCGCGCCAGACGTCTTCGGACAGGGTCAGGGCCGAGCGACCGTCGCCATCGGCCATGCGAATCAGCACCGCCCGCGCCTCGTCGTCGAGCGGCAGCGGCCGGCCGGCCGCGGCCTCGGCACGCAGGAGCAACTGGCCGAGCGAGGCCTCGTCGTGGGCCTTGAACACCAGCACGTGCGCGCGCGACAGCAAGGCGGCATTGAGCTCGAACGACGGGTTCTCCGTGGTGGCGCCGATCAGCGTCACCGTGCCGTCTTCCATCACCGGCAGAAAGCTGTCCTGCTGGGCCCGGTTGAAGCGATGGATCTCGTCGATGAACAGCAGCGTGCCCTTGCCGGTGGTGCGACGCATGCGGGCGGTGTCGAACAGCTTCTTGAGATCGGCGACGCCGGTGAAGATAGCCGACGCCTGCTCGAAGGCGAGATCGGTTTCCCGGGCCAGCAGCCGGGCGACAGTGGTCTTGCCCGAACCAGGCGGCCCCCAGAGAATCAGTGAACCAAGCGTGCCCGACGCCAGCATGCGGGTGATGGTGCCGTTCGGCCCGACGAGGTGATCCTGACCGACCACCTCGCTGAGCGTTGCCGGCCGCAGCCGATCGGCAAGCGGCCGACCGGCGACGTCATCACTGCTGGCGGCGAACAGGTCGCTCATCGGAAGGCCATGCGCAAGGTACGGCCGTTGCGGTCGACAACCAGACGCCAGAAAGCCGGGTTCGAGCCCAGCACGTCGGCGGCTTCCGCCGTTGTGCCGACATCGACGCCGTTGATCGACAAGAGGATGTCGCCCTTCTGCAGGCCGAGGCGGGCGGCGACCGATCCTTCCGGCACCTCGACCAGCACGACACCGGTCTGGCCGCGATAGGCGAGGCCGATCTCGGCGGCAACGGCCGGCGAGATGTTGGCCAGACGGGCCCCGGCCAGCGGCGAGCGGGCGTTGACGACGATCTCCTTGCGCGGCGTCGTCTCCGGCGGCGGGATGAGCTTGACCGCCACCTCGACCTGCTTGCCGGCGCGATTGACCGTCAGTTTGGCGAGGTTACCGACGCCCTTGGTGGCCAGACGATAGTTGAAGACGCGGGGGTCGCTGACTTCGGCGCCATCGACGGCGATGACGAGGTCGCCGACGTCAAGACCGGCACTCTCGGCCGGCCCGCCCTTGAGGATCGAGGTGACCAGCACGCCCGACGGCCGGTCAAGACCGAGGCTCTCGGCCAGATCGGCGGTGACCGGTTGCAGCTCGGCGCCGATCCACGGCAGCTGAACGGTGCTGCCGCCCTTGCGCGCAGAATCAACAAACACCCGTACCATGTTGGACGGAATGGCAAAACCAATGCCGTTGGAGCCGCCACCGCGCGAAAAGATGGCGGTGTTGATGCCGACGAGCGCGCCATGCATGTCGACGAGCGCGCCACCGGAGTTGCCGGGGTTGATGGCGGCGTCGGTCTGGATGAAGAACTGGTAGTCGGAAACGCCGACCTGGCTGCGGGCCAGCGCCGAGACGATGCCCTGCGTCACGGTCTGGCCGACGCCGAAGGGATTGCCGATGGCCAGGACGAGATCGCCGACCTCGACGCGATCGGAATCGGCAATCGGCAGGGCCGGCAGCGCTTCGCGTGTGTTGCGGATGCGCAGCACGGCCAGATCAAGCTGCTCGTCCTTGATGACGACGTCGCACTCGAACTCGCGCTTGTCGGCCAGCGCCACCTTGACGTCACCACCGTTGGAGATGACGTGGTTGTTGGTGACGATCAGGCCGGAGGGATCGACGATGACGCCGGAACCCAGCGACTGCTGATGGCGCTCGCGCTCCTGGCCGAGGCCGGGGAAACTGTCGCCAAAGAACTGGCGGAAGAATGGGTCATCCATCAGGGGCGAGGTCGCCACCTTGATGGTCTTGGTGGAATAGACGTTGACCACCGACGGCGAGGCCGCCCTGGCCACCGGCGCGAACGACAGCGCCACTTCGGCGCGCGAGGCCGGTACGGTCTTGTCTTCGGCGCGAGCCGGCGCACCGGCCAGCACCGCGCTGGCCACGATGGCCATCAGGCTCAGTTTTCCAACCACTTTCAGGATGCTGGTCACCGGCATGCCGGACATCTCCCCTTCGATCACCGCAAACGACGCCCCCCTTGATAGCCCGACAAATCGACTAAAGAAAGAAGGGGCGACCAAGCGGCCGCCCCTTCATCACGTTTCGAAAATCCGGCGGCGGACCTATCAGGCCGCGGCGGTCTCGGCCTCGACCGGAGCCTCGGCAGCGCGCGCCTTGTCGGCGGCGCCCTTGGCGGCCACGTCCCGGTCAACGAACTCGATGACGGCCACCGGGGCCGAATCGCCGTGGCGGAAGCCGGCCTTCAGCACGCGGGTGTAGCCACCGGCGCGGCTGGTGTAGCGCGGGCCGAGAACGTCGAACAGCTTCTTGGCAGCCGCTTCGTTGTTCTGCAGCTCGGCAACGGCCTGACGGCGGGCGGCGAGGCCACCCTTCTTGGCCAGCGTCACCAGCTTCTCGACGATCGGACGCAGGTCCTTGGCCTTGGGCAGCGTGGTGACGATCTGCTCGTGCTCGACCAGCGACGAGGCAAGGTTGGCAAGCATCGCCTTGCGATGGCTCTGGGTGCGGTTGAATTTCCGGCCTGCATTACCGTGACGCATGGCCCACTCCTGTCATTGTTGCGCGGCTCACGCCGGGCGTATGGTTTTCACGAGCCGGGAAACGGTGTTCCCCGGCGAGCCATTGGCTCAGTAGTTGTGGTCTTCGTAGCGCTTGGCCAGATCTTCGATGTTCTCGGGCGGCCAGTTGGGCACTTCCATGCCGAGGTGCAGGCCCATCTGCGCCAGAACTTCCTTGATCTCGTTGAGCGACTTGCGGCCGAAATTCGGCGTGCGGAGCATCTCCGCCTCGCTCTTCTGGATCAGATCGCCGATGTAGACGATGTTGTCGTTCTTGAGGCAGTTGGCCGAGCGCACCGACAGCTCGAGTTCGTCAACCTTCTTGAGCAACGCCGGATTGAAGGCGAGCTCCGGAACGGTCTCGACCTTGGTGTCCTTCTGCGGCTCTTCGAAGTTGACGAAGATCGCCAGCTGGTCCTGCAGGATGCGGGCAGCGTAAGCCACCGCGTCTTCCGGCTTGACCGAGCCGTCGGTCTCGACGGTCAGCGTCAGCTTGTCGAGGTCCAGGTCCTGGCCCTCACGGGTGTTTTCCACCCGGTAGGAGACCTTGCGAACCGGCGAATACAGGCTGTCGACCGGGATGAGGCCGATGGGCGCGTCTTCGGGACGGTTGCGGTCGGCCGGAACGTAGCCCTTGCCGGTGTCGACGGTGAACTCCATGCGCATTTCGGCGCCATCGTCCAGCGTGCACAGCACGAGTTCCGGATTGAGGATCTCGATGTCGCCGACCGTCTGGATGTCACCGGCCGTCACAACGCCCGGACCCTGCTTGCGCACGACCATGCGCTTGGGGCCCTGGCCCTGCATACGAAGCGCGATCTCCTTGATGTTCAGAATGATGTCGGTGACATCCTCACGAACACCGGCGATCGAGGAGAACTCGTGCAGGACGCCATCGATCTGAACGGCGGTCACCGCCGCACCCTGCAGCGAAGACAGCAGCACGCGACGCAGCGCGTTGCCGAGGGTCAGGCCGAAACCCCGCTCGAGCGGCGAGGCAACGACAGTCGCGACCCGCTTGGGATCGCGGCTCGGGATGACCTCCAGCTTGTTCGGCTTCTTGAGCTCTTGCCAGTTCTTCTGGATGCTCACGTTGATACCCTTTCAAAAGAAGCGATGCGATCGGGTGAGGAGCCCGAATGGACCGCTTTGACGGCTCTTCCCGGCACGAACCGGGACCTCCCGACCCGTAGCGTCAGACGCGACGACGCTTGCGCGGACGGCAGCCGTTATGGGGAATCGGGGTCACGTCACGGATGGAGCTCACCAGGAAACCAGCGGCCTGCAGGGCACGCAGCGCCGACTCGCGACCGGAGCCAGGACCGCAGACTTCGACCTCGAGGGTCTTGACGCCGTGCTCGGCGGCCTTGCGGGCGGCATCTTCGGCGGCCATCTGGGCGGCGTACGGGGTCGACTTGCGCGAACCCTTGAAGCCCATGGTGCCGGCGGACGACCAGGAAATGGTGTTGCCCTGAGCGTCGGTGATGGTGATCATGGTGTTGTTGAAGGTCGAATTCACGTGGGCGATGCCGGACGTGATGTTCTTGCGTTCGCGACGGCGGACGCGGCCTGCGGCTTCCTTGGCCATGCTCTCTTTCCTTGTCTTACGATCTCGTCACCGCCGTAATGCCAGCGGCTACACCGGAGCGCACGCCATCAAGAACCCGCGCACCGGACCTAGAGACGAAACGCGGCAAGCCCGCGTCTCGGTGCGACGAACAGCCAGAACAGCCCCGACCATCCATCATGGACAAAGCGCCGACCGCGATGCCTCGCGGAGCGGCGCCATATCCGCTTGTCGTGACCGGGCCGGCCGCCACGCGACCAGCCCCGTCATGGCAAAATCACTTCTTCTTGCCAGCGATCGCCTTGGCCGGACCCTTGCGGGTACGAGCGTTGGTGTGCGTGCGCTGACCACGAACCGGCAGGCCCTTGCGATGACGCAGGCCGCGGTAGCAGCCGAGGTCCATCAGGCGCTTGATGTTCATGGCGGTCTCGCGGCGCAGATCGCCTTCCACGACGTAGTCGCGGTCGATCACTTCGCGGATCTGCAGCACTTCGGCGTCGCTGAGATCGTTGACGCGCTTGGACTCATCGACGCCCACCTTGCCGAGAATCTCGGAGGCGAACTTCGGGCCGATACCATGAATGTACTGAAGCGCGATGACAACGCGCTTGGCCGTGGGGATATTGACACCAGCAATACGGGCCACTTCACTTCACTCCTGTCGACGCAACCGGCTGGCGGCTGCTCCCTCCGAAGAAGACTGTGCTTCCGGGAGGTCTTATGTTTGGCGAAACGCCATCCGGCGCTTCGTTCGCTTGTCCGGACCGAGCCGGCCTCGCCTTTGTCAGGCGCCCTCCTCTGAGGGCATAGGCCAACGATCCATTCGCGCGAGAACCCACGAATAGGTGGCGGTTCATAGCCGAGTAAGACGCTTGCGTCAACCTCGGCCTTGGCCGTTGCCCACCCATTTTCGCGGCAACCCGCGTCCGACCGGATACTGTCGGCCCCGTCCGACGCTCAAGCGAGCGCGGCGGCGATCTCGGCGGCGACCTGGTCGATCGACGCCATGCCGTCAACAGCCTTGAGCAGGCCGCGTTCGGCGTAGAACGGCGTCAGAGCCGCCGTCAGCGCCTCGAACTCCTGCAGGCGCTTCTTGAACACTTCCGGATTGTCGTCCTTGCGCACCGGCTGACCGGCGGCCTTTGCCTCTTCGGCCCTGCGGACGATTCGGTCAACCAACTTCTCGGCGTCGACCTTGAATTCGATGACGGCGTCGAGCTTCATGGCCTTGGCGGCCAGCAGCTTCTCAAGCGCTTCGGCCTGCGGCACGGTGCGCGGGAAGCCATCGAGCACGAAACCGTTCTTGGCGTCGGGCTCATCGATTCGGTCGGACACGATGCCGATGACGATCTCGTCGGACACCAGCTGACCGGCGTCCATGACAGCCTTGGCCTTCTTGCCAATCTCGGTACCGGCGGCGACGGCAGCGCGCAGCATGTCACCGGTCGACAGCTGGACGATGCCGTAGCGATCGATCAGCTTCTGCGCCTGCGTTCCCTTGCCAGCGCCCGGCGGTCCGAGAAGAATCAGCCTCATCTACGCTTCCCCCTGAGTTTCGACTTCTTGATCAGGCCCTCGTACTGATGGGCCAACAGGTGTCCCTGAATCTGGGCGACCGTGTCCATGGTGACCGAAACGACGATCAGCAGCGACGTACCGCCAAAGTAGAAGGGAACGCCAGTAGCGGAGATGAGAAATTCGGGAAGCAGACAGACGACCACGAGGTAGATGGCGCCGAGGACGTTGATTCGCGTCAGCACGTAGTCGATGAAGGCGGCGGTGCGCTCGCCCGGCCGGATGCCAGGCACGAAGCCGCCCTGCTTCTTGAGATTGTCGGCCGTATCGGTCGGATTGAAGACGATGGCCGTGTAGAAGAACGAGAAGAAGACGATCATCGCGGCGTAGAGCAGCATGTAGAGCGGCTGGCCGTGGGCGATCAGCGTCGAGATCGTCTGCAGGATGCCGCCCGAACCGGCGGCGCCAGAGAAGCCGATCACCGTGCCGGGAATGAGCAGCAGCGACGAGGCGAAGATCGGCGGGATGACGCCCGAAGTGTTGAGCTTCAGCGGCAGATGGCTCGATTCGCCCTGGAACAGTTTGTTACCGACCTGGCGCTTGGGATACTGGATGATCAGCCGGCGCTGGGCGCGTTCCATGAACACGATGCCGGCGATGACGGCGATGGCCAGCACCAGCACGCCGAGGATGATCGGCGTGGCGAGAGCGCCCTGGCGACCGAGCTCCAGCATGCCGGCGAGGGCGCGCGGCAGGTTGGCGACGATACCGGAGAAGATGATCAGCGACGTGCCGTTGCCGACGCCGCGCGAGGTGATCTGCTCGCCGAGCCACAGCAGGAACATGGTACCGCCGGTCAGCGACATCACGGTCGACAGCATGAACGAGGCGCCGGGATGGACGACGATCGAGCCTTGCCCTTCCAGGCCGGCGGCGATGCCGTACGACTGCACCAGCGACAGCACCACCGTCAGGTAGCGCGTGTACTGGTTCATCTTCTTGCGGCCCGACTCGCCTTCCTTCTTCATCTGCTCCAGCGCCGGCACGACCGAGGTCAGGAGCTGAATGATGATGGAGGCGGAAATGTAGGGCATGATGCCGAGAGCGAAGATGGCCATACGGCCGACGGCGCCACCGGAAAACATGTTGAACAGACCGAGGATGCCCGTGGACTGGGTCTTGAAGGCATCGGCCAGAGCCTGGAGATTGATGCCCGGCAGCGGAATGTAGGTGCCGAGACGGTAGACCAGCAGCGCACCGAGGGTGAACCAGAGGCGCTTCTTCAGTTCTTCCGCCTTCGACAGGGCGCCGAAGTTCAAATTAGCAGCGAGTTGTTCTGCCGCAGAGGCCATGTCTCACTCCGCCCTTACCCGGGGATCGGCAAGCGCCATCCACCGAGCTCGGCAGGCGCAACCGCATCGATCATCTCTTCGCCAGTCCGGACGGCGGCCATTGCCGCAACCTGGAGCCGGCCTTCGCTTGTCCGCCCTGCCCTCAGGTCCAGCCATCGAGCAGCGGCGCTGGGGCTATATAGCCCGTCGCGGCAGACAAAATAAGCCCCCGGATACGCCTGACGCGTTCTCTCCCGAAGAAAGACACGGCGTCGAGCAATCCGAGGGCTGCATTTTCATCACGCCTTGGCGGCGGCGGTCGGAACGATCACCTTGCCACCAGCGGCCTCGACGGCGGCGACGGCCGGAGCCGAAGCACCCGCAACCTCAAGGGTCAGGGCCGACTTGACGGTGCCACCCAGCACGCGCACGCCATCGAGAGCGCGGCGCAGCAGGCCAGCGGCGACCAGCGTCTCGACGGTGATCGGCGCCTTGGCGTCCAGCTTGCCGGCGTCAACCGCCGCCTGCAGGACCGTCAGGTTGATCTCGTTGAGATCGAGCGCGAAGATGTTGGTGAAACCACGCTTCGGCAGACGGCGATGCAGAGGCATCTGGCCGCCTTCGAAACCCTTGATCGCCACGCCAGTGCGGGACTTCTGACCCTTGACGCCGCGACCGGCGGTCTTGCCCTTGCCGGAGCCGATACCACGACCAACGCGCATGCGCGACTTGTTCGCGCCTTCGTTGTCCTTGAGCTCGTTGAGCTTCATTTCATCGATCCTTTCGACCGGCGGTTTCTCAGGCCTCGTCCACGACGCGGACGAGGTGCTGGACCTTCGCGATCATGCCGCGCACCGAGGGCGTATCCTCGAGCGTCGACGTGCGGTGCAGCTTGTTGAGGCCGAGACCGATCAGCGTGGCACGCTGGTCGGCCGGACGGCGGGCGGGGCTGTAGATCTGTTCGACCGTGACGGTCTTGCCAGACTTGCTGTTCATGTTGGTACCTTCCGAAAGCTACTCGAGATAGAAGGAGGAGGTGTCCCCTCCCCCCGTCCGAACGCCATCAGCCTTCGACCGATGCCGCCGCCTCCGGGTCGATGTCGTTGCGACGCGACTGCAAGGCCGAAACCTTGATGCCACGGCGCGCGGCCACCGACCGCGGGCTATCCTCGTTCGCCAGAGCGGCGAAGGTAGCGCGGATCATGTTGTAGGGATTGGACGAACCGAGCGACTTGGCGACCACGTCCTGGACGCCGAGCGTCTCGAACACGGCACGCATCGGGCCACCGGCGATGATGCCGGTACCAGCCGGCGCCATGCGCACGAAGACGCGACCGGCGCCCCAACGACCAGCGACGTCGTGGTGCAAGGTGCGACCTTCCTTCAGCGACACGCGAACCAGAGCGCGCTTGGCGGCTTCCGTCGCCTTGCGAATCGCTTCCGGCACTTCGCGCGCCTTGCCGTGGCCATAGCCGACCCGGCCCTTCTGATCGCCAACGACGACGAGAGCGGCGAAGCCGAAACGACGGCCGCCCTTCACCACCTTGGCGACGCGGTTGATATGAACCAGGCGATCGACGAACTCGCTGTCGCGCTCTTCGTTGCGATCCCGCTCCCGGTTGTTGCGTTCACGTTCAGCCATTGTCTTTATCTCTCTCGATCGGGACCGGCTTAGAAGACGAGTCCGCCCTCACGGGCGGCATCAGCGAGCGCCTTGATACGGCCGTGATACAGGAACTGGCCACGATCAAAGATGACTTCGGACACACCGGCCGCCTTGGCACGTTCGGCAATGAGCTTGCCGATCGTGACCGCCGCGGCGACATTGGCGCCGCTCTTCAGGGAGCCCTTGAGCTCCTTGTCGAGGGTCGACGCCGACGCCAGGGTGCATCCCTTCACGTCGTCGATAATCTGGGCATAGATATGCATCGACGAGCGATGCACCGAAAGACGCGGGCGACCGTTGGCCGCCGCCTTGATCGCGCGGCGCACGCGGGCGCGGCGGCGATCGTTGCCGGTGAGGTGAGCCATGATCGTCCCCTTACTTCTTCTTGCCTTCCTTACGGACGATGTACTCGCCCGCGTACTTCACGCCCTTGCCCTTGTAGGGCTCGGGCGGACGATACTTGCGGATCTCGGCGGCAACCTGCCCGACGCGCTGCGCATCGATGCCGGAGATGACGATTTCCGTCGGCTTCGGGCAAACGATGGCGATGCCTTCCGGCACCGGATAGCTGATGTCGTGGCTGTAACCGAGCGACAGCTGCAGGACCTTGCCCTGAAGGGCGGCCTTGTAGCCGACACCGGTGATCTCGAGCTTCTTTTCGAAGCCGACGGTCACGCCCTTGACCAGGTTGGCAACCTGGGTGCGAGCCATGCCCCAGCTGGCGCGAGCCAGCTTGGATTCGTCGGTGGGTTCGATCTTGACGGCGCCGTCCTCGGTCATGGAGGCCAGGACGTGTTCGTTCAGAGCGAAGGACAGCGTCCCTTTCGGTCCCTTGACCGAAACGGTCTGCCCAGCGATGTCGGCCGTGACCCCCTTGGGGACCGGAACAGCCTTCTTGCCAATGCGCGACATGGTATTTAACCCGTTTCCAGTCGAAGGTTAGAAGACGCGGCAGAGAACTTCGCCACCGACGTTCTGCTCGCGGGCTTCGTGGTCGGCCATCACACCGCGGGGGGTGGAGAGGATCGACACGCCGAGGCCGTTGGCCACGCGGGGGAGGTTCTTAACCGAAGCGTAGACGCGGCGGCCGGGCTTCGACACGCGCTCGATGGTACGGATGACCGGCAGGCCATCGAAGTACTTGAGCTCGATCTCGAATTCCGACTGGCCGGCGGCACTCACTTCGGCGTAGCCACGGATGAAGCCCTCAGCGGCGAGGACGTCGAGAACGTTCTTGCGCAGCTTGGAAGCCGGCGTGAGAACCTTCGACATCTTGCGCATCTGGGCGTTGCGGATGCGGGTGAGCATATCACCCAAAGGATCGGTCATCACCATGGGACCGTTCTCCTTACCAGCTCGACTTCACAAGACCGGGGATGAGACCGAGTGACCCCAGCTCGCGCAGGGCAATACGGCTCATCTTCAGCTTGCGATAATAAGAACGCGGGCGACCGGTGACTTCGCAGCGATTGCGAACCCGAACCGGGGCGGAGTTGCGCGGCAACTCGGCGAGCTTGAGGCGCGCCGCAAACTGTTCCTCGATGGGGAGGTCCATGTTGTTGGCCACGGCCTTAAGCGCCTCGCGCTTGGCGGCAAACTGCTTCACCAGCTTCTGGCGGCGCTTGTTCTTCTCGATGGCACTCTTCTTAGCCATTTGTCCGAACCCTTCTCGTCACTGCCGGAACGGGAAATTGAAGGCCTTGAGAAGCGCACGCGCTTCGTCGTCGGTCTTCGCCGTCGTGCAGACGATGATGTCCATTCCCCAAACCTGGTCGACCTTGTCGTACTCGATCTCGGGGAAAACGATGTGTTCCTTGATGCCCATGGCATAGTTGCCACGACCATCGAAGGACTTCGGGTTCAGACCACGGAAGTCACGCACGCGCGGCAAGGCGATGGTGATCAGTCGGTCGAGGAACTCGTACATGCGCTCGCGGCGCAGTGTAACCTTGGCACCGATGTTCATGCCTTCGCGCAGCTTGAACGTGGCGATGGACTTGCGGGCCTTGGTGATGACGGCCTTCTGGCCGGCAATCAGCGTCAGATCACCAACGGCAGAATTGATCTTCTTGCCGTCGGCAACGGTCTCGCCGACACCCATGTTGAGCACGATCTTGTCGAGCGACGGGATCTGCATCGGGTTGGCGTAGCCGAATTCTTCCTGGAGCTTCGGCCGGATAACGTCTGTGTAGACGCTCTTGAGGCGCGGGACGTACGTATCAGCCATCGATCACATCTCCGGAACGCTTGGCGAAACGGACCTTGCGGCCGTCGTCAGCGAGCTTGAAGCCAACACGCGTCGGCTTGCCGTCCTTGGGATCGGCCAGCGCGATGTTGGACAGATCGATCGCCGCTTCCTTGGCGATGATCCCACCCTCGGACTGCGCCGACTGGCGCTGGTGGTGGCGCACGATATTGACGCCACGGACGACAGCGCGATTCTCGGTCGGACGGACTTCGACGACCTCACCGGTCTTGCCCTTGTCCTTGCCCGTGAGAACCACGACCTTGTCGCCCTTCTTGATCTTGGCGGCCATGGTTACAGCACCTCCGGAGCCAGCGAAATGATCTTCATATGGTTCTTGGCGCGAAGCTCGCGCGGAACCGGCCCGAAGATACGAGTGCCGATCGGCTCTTTCTGATTGTTGATCAAAACGGCGGCGTTCCGGTCGAACCGGATCACCGAGCCGTCAATGCGACGGATGTCCTTGGCCGTGCGGACCACGACCGCCTTCATCACGTCGCCCTTCTTCACGCGACCACGAGGGATGGCTTCCTTGATGGAAACGACGATGATGTCGCCCACCGAGGCATACCTCCGCTTCGCGCCGCCGAGCACCTTGATGCACATAACACGACGTGCGCCGGAATTGTCCGCCACGTCGAGGTTGGTTTGCATCTGAATCATGACTTGGCCGCCTTATTTTTGATGCATGCACCCACCAGCACCGCGGACGGCGCTAGCGGGCAGTCATTTCGTGTGGAACTGAAAATGGGGGAACCGGCGTGCCGGACCCATCTTCGAGTTCTCTCCAGTCCTCGGCCGTATCCGCAGCCAAGGAGGCCCAGTCCCTACCCTGCTGCCTCGTAAGGCAACCGGAAACGACACCGGATATCTCGCATTCGCCGTTCAGAAAGGGTGTCTCGGACACCCTCAGCGAAACAGTCCAAAACGGACCGGCAGATTCTGCCGCTCCGTTCAGAATTCAGCGTCTGCCGCATAAGCCCCTTCGGGTCATATGTCAATGACTATGACTCGAAAGGGCGGTTTTCGTATCGTCCGCTCAGCTCGCGCTCACGGAAGACAGGACCACCCAGCTCTTGGTCTTGGAGATCGGCTTGCACTCCTCGATGGAGACAACGTCACCAACCTTGTACTGGTTCGTCTCGTCGTGCGCCTGGTAGTTCTTCGACCGACGCACGGTCTTCTTCAGCACCGGATGAGTGAAGCGACGCTCCACCTTCACCACGACCGTCTTGTCGGTCTTGTCGCTGACGACGACGCCCTGCAGAATGCGCTTCGGCATCCGTCTCTCCTTTAAGCGTTCTCGGTCGAGCGCTTGGCGCGCAGGACCGTCTGAATGCGGGCGATGTCGCGACGCACGACCCGCACCCGGGACGTGTTCTCAAGCTGGCCCGTGGCCTTCTGGAAGCGCAGGTTGAACTGCTCTTTCTTCAGCTTCGCCAGCTCTTCCTCGAGCTGGTCGGGCGTAAGAGCCCGAACATCGTTCGCCTTCATCTTCTTTTCGTCCTAACAGTCTGTCCGTGAGCCCCGTAAGGGTCACTCGGCGATGCGCTGAATGAAGCGCGTCTTGATCGGCAGCTTGGCAGCGCCCAGACGCAGCGCCTCGCGGGCCACGTCCTCGGCAACGCCGTCGAGTTCAAACATGATGCGACCGGGCTTGACGCGGCAGGCCCAGAACTCCGGAGAGCCCTTGCCCTTACCCATTCGAACTTCGGTCGGCTTGGCAGTGACCGGAACGTCCGGGAACACGCGGATCCAGACACGGCCGAGGCGCTTCATCTCACGGGTGATCGCGCGGCGGGCCGCCTCGATCTGCCGGGCGGTGACACGCTCGGGTTCCATCGCCTTCAGTCCATAGGCGCCGAAATTCAGTTCAGTGCCACCCTTGGAGACACCGTGAATACGGCCCTTGAACTGCTTGCGGAATTTGGTGCGCTTCGGTTGAAGCATTGTACCTCTCCCAAACCTCTAATTAACGCGCACCGTCGGCATCGCGGTCGCGACGGCCACGGCCGCGGCCCTCGCGATCACCACGCGGATTGTCACGGTCGCGACGACGCTCGCCCTGCGGACGCTCGCCCTCGTTGCCCTCAAGCGCCCGACGCTCGGAAGCCATCGGATCGTGCTCAAGAATCTCGCCCTTGAACACCCAGACCTTGAGGCCGTTGGTGCCGTAGGCGGTGTGCGCGGTGGCGATACCGTAATCGATGTCGGCGCGCAGCGTGTGCAGAGGCACGCGACCTTCGCGGTACCACTCCAGACGAGCGATTTCGGCGCCACCGAGGCGGCCACCGGCGTTGATGCGGATGCCTTCGGCACCGAGGCGCATCGCCGACTGCACCGAACGCTTCATCGCACGGCGGAAAGCCACGCGGCGCTCGAGCTGCTGGGCGATCGACGCGGCGATCAGCGTCGCATCGGTCTCCGGCTTGCGCACTTCAACGATGTTGAGATGCACTTCCGAAGTGGTGAAGCGGCCGATCTGCTTGCGCAGCTTTTCGATGTCGGCACCCTTCTTGCCGATCACCACGCCCGGACGAGCCGAGTGGATGGTGACGCGGCACTTCTTGTGCGGACGCTCGATGACGACCTTGGACACAGCGGCAGCCTTGAGCTCCTCCATGAGGAACTTGCGGATCGCCAGGTCCTCGTGGAGCAGCGGACCGTACTCGTTCTTGCCGGCGAACCAGCGCGAATCCCAGGTACGGTTGATGCCGAGCCGCAGGCCGATTGGATTGACTTTGTGGCCCATCAGGCTGTCTCCTCGACTTCACGAACGACGATGGTCAGATTGGAGAACGCCTTGTGGATCGTCCCAACCCGGCCACGAGCCCGCGGGGAAAAACGCTTCATGACGAGCGCCTTGCCGACGTAGGCTTCCTTGACGACGAGGGCGTCGACGTCCAGGTCGTGATTGTTCTCGGCATTGGCGATCGCCGACTCGAGCGTCTTCTTCACATCGCCGGCGATACGCTTGCGAGAGAAAGTGAGGTCAGCCAGAGCCGCATTCACCTTCTTGCCGCGGATCAGAGCCGCGACAAGATTGAGCTTCTGCGGCGAAACCCGGATGTTACGGGTCACGGCCTTCGCCTCGTTGTCGGCGAGCGTGCGTTCACGCTTAGGCTTGCCCATGGTTACTTCCTCTTCGCCTTCTTGTCCGCGCCATGGCCATAGTAGGTACGGGTCGGCGCGAACTCGCCGAACTTGTGACCCACCATGTCCTCATTGACGGACACCGGGATGTGCTTCTGGCCGTTGTAAACGCCGAACGTCAGTCCGACGAAATTCGGCAGGATCGTGGAGCGACGGCTCCAGATCTTGATGACTTCATTGCGTCCGCTGGCGCGGCCGGCCTCCGCCTTCTTGAGGAGGTAGCCGTCAACGAACGGACCTTTCCAAACCGAACGAGTCACGGTCGTTCCTCTCTCTTACTGCGTCTTCTTGCGGGCGTGACGGCTGCGGACGATGAACTTGTCGGTCGACTTGTTCGTCCGAGTCTTCTTGCCCTTGGTCGGCTTGCCCCACGGGGTGACCGGGTGACGACCACCGGAGGTACGGCCTTCACCGCCGCCGTGCGGATGGTCGATCGGGTTCATGGTGACGCCGCGGTTAACCGGGCGCCAGCCAAGCCAGCGATTACGACCGGCCTTGCCGATCGACACGTTGGCGTGGTCCGGGTTCGACACGGCGCCGATGGTGGCGAAGCACGTGCCGAGCACCTTGCGCTGCTCACCCGAGTTGAGGCGGAGCACCGTGTAGCCCTGGTCGCGACCGACGATCTGCGCGTAGGAACCGGCCGAACGGGCGATCTGGCCACCCTTGCCCGGCTTGAGCTCGACGTTGTGGATCATCGTGCCGACCGGAATGGCCGACAGCTGCATCGCGTTGCCCGGCTTGACGTCGGCAGCGGTGGCGGCGACGACGGTGTCGCCGACGGCCAGGCGCTGCGGCGCCAGGATGTAGCTGAGCTCGCCGTCCTCATAACGGATGAGAGCGATGAAGCCCGTCCGGTTGGGATCGTACTCGAGCCGCTCGACCTTGGCCGTCACGTTGAGCTTGCGACGCTTGAAGTCGATGATGCGGTAAGTCCGCTTGTGACCACCACCGCGATGGTAGGCGGTGATGCGGCCGAGGTTGTTGCGACCACCCGACTTGCTGAGACCTTCGGTCAGAGCCTTGACCGGGCTGCCCTTGTGGAGCTCCGAACGATCGACCAGAACCAGCTGGCGCTGGCCTGCGGTCGTCGGCTTGTATTTCTTGAGTGCCATTGTCGTTCTGCCGCCGATCAGAGGCCCGTCGTGATGTCGATCGAGTTACCCTCTTCGAGGGTCACGATCGCTTTCTTCACGTCGGACTGAGTGCCGATGATGCCACGGAAGCGCTTCGTCTTGCCCTTGCGCAGGAGCGTGTTGACGCTCTTCACCTTGACCGAGAACAGCTGCTCGACGGCAGCCTTGATCTCGGGCTTGGTCGCGGTCTTGGCAACGTTGAAGACCACCTTGTTGTTCTCCGCCTGCAGCGTCGCCTTTTCGGTGACGACCGGCGTGCGGATGATGTCGTAGTGCTTCAGATTGGTCATTTGAACCGCTCCTCGAGGGCGGTCACGGCCGCCTTGGTCAGCACCAGCGTGTCACGGCGCAGAATGTCGTAGACATTGATGCCCTGGACCGGCAGCACGTCGATCGCCGGGATGGCGCGGGCGGCGAGACGGAACTCGTCCTGCGGAGCGGCGCCGTCGATGATCAGCGCGTTCGTGAGGCCGAGGGTGTCGAGCTTGCCCTTGAGCGTCTTGGTCTTGTGATCGGCAATGACGGCTTCGCTCAGGATGACGAGCGAGGCGTCCTTGACCTTGGCCGACAGAGCCAGCTTGAGGCCGAGGGCCCGCACCTTCTTGGGCAGGTCGAAGGCATGGCTATGCACGACCGGACCGAAGGCCTTGCCACCACCACGGAACTGGGGAGCCGCCTTGTTGCCATGACGGGCGCCACCGGTGCCCTTCTGGCGGTACATCTTCTTGCCGGTGCGCGTCACGTCGCTCCGGCCCTGGGCCTTGTGGGTGCCAGCCTGGCGCTTGGCCAGCTGCCAGCGGACAACACGCTGCAGGATGTCGGCGCGCGGCTCGAGACCGAAGATCTCGTCCGAAAGCGCTACCGTACCAGCGACGGCGCCATCGAGGGTCTTGACTTCGAGTTCCATCACTCACCTGCCTCCGCAGTCACGACGGGAGCCGCCTTGCGGAACTTGCCCGGGGTGGGAACACCCTCCGGAAGTTTCTTCTTGACCGCGTCGCGGACGAGGATCCAGCCGCCCTTGGCGCCCGGAACCGCACCCTCGACCAGGATCAGGCCGCGTTCGACGTCGGTGCGGACGATCTTGAGGTTCTGCGTCGTCACGCGCTCATCGCCCATGTGACCAGGCATCTTCTTGTTCTTGAAGACCTTGCCCGGGTCCTGGCGCTGACCGGTACCACCCAGCACGCGGTGCGAGACCGAGTTACCGTGGGTGGCGCGACCGCCGGCGAAGTTCCAGCGCTTCATGGCGCCGGCGAAACCCTTACCGATCGATGTACCCGTCACGTCCACGAACTGACCGGGGACGAAGTGATCAACGGTCAGCTCGGCGCCAACCTCGATCATGTTCTCCGGCGAGACGCGGAACTCGGCGAGTTCGCGCTTCGGCTCCACCTGGGCGACCGCGAAATGACCGCGCTCAGCCTTGGAGACGTTCTTGACCTTGACCGTACCGGCACCAAGCTGGAGCGCGGTATAGCCGTTCTTTTCTTCGGTGCGGTGAGCGATGACCTGGCAGTTCTCAACCTTGAGGACCGTCACAGGAACGTGCTCGCCAGCGTCATTGTAGACGCGGGTCATGCCGACCTTCTGTGCGATGACACCTGAGCGCATAGCGTTCTCTTTCAACCCGGCTCTTCAGTTCTCAGAGCTTGATCTCGACGTCCACGCCGGCGGCCAGATCGAGCTTCATCAGCGCGTCGACGGTCTGCGGGGTCGGATCGATGATGTCCAGGAGGCGCTTGTGAGTGCGCATCTCGAACTGTTCGCGGCTCTTCTTGTCGATGTGGGGCGAGCGGTTGACAGTGAACTTCTCGATACGCGTCGGAAGCGGCACCGGACCACGAACCTGAGCGCCCGTGCGTTTGGCCGTGTTGACGATCTCACGGGTCGACGCATCGAGAATACGATGATCGAACGCCTTGAGACGAATACGGATATTCTGACCGTTCATTTCCTTACCTCGTGAGGGCGACGCGGGCGGGGAGCGAACCCCGCCCCGTTTCGTCCCGAAACGATCAATTACTCGACGATGGCGGCAACGACGCCGGCACCGACGGTGCGGCCACCTTCACG
>CALMMQ010000058.1 GCA_937868725.1 uncultured Pleomorphomonas sp. | reverse complement strand
CATCGTGGGCCGACAGGGAATCCCTCGGTGAGTCAGCCGCTTCGAGATGCCGTATAACCCGCGTCGCGAAAGTTAGTGTACCAGTAAATTGGCCTCGTGAGACATTCGGGCGTATCGGCGGCAGGGAACAGGACCAAATCGGTCTCGGGAACAAGACCTTAGCTGCTGACTACCGCAAGCCTTTGAACATGCGACGAGTTTTGCCCTGTACGGCAAAAATCCAAAAACGCCAATAAAATCAAATACTTATGGCGGAGAAGGAGGGATTCGAACCCTCGATAGAGTTGCCCCTATACACGCGTTCCAGGCGTGCGCCTTAAACCACTCGGCCACCTCTCCAGGGAGACGGGAGCCCCGTCTTCCGGCCGCGCAATATACTGATGTTGGTTCGCTGCGCAAGGGTATTGACGGTTATATTTCCAACCTTTGCCAAATCGGCCGTCACGCCCAGCGCATCGACTGCGGCGTGTTGTTGGCCATCAGTTGCCGCACCGCCTCGATCCGCCGCGTCAGTTCGCTCTGGATGCGGTCGGTCAGCGCCCCGAACACCGCCTCGGTGACGGTACGTCGTTCGGCCCGCCGCTCGACCAGCGCCGGATCGCGCAGCGGCCAGCGCAACGTGGCGTATTCGGCGAGCTTGGCGCTCTCCGGATCGGTCCAGGTGACGGTGGCGAGGTCGACGACGAGGTGCGGCCGGACGCCGCCGGGCATGCCGAACATCGTCCACGACTTGGGTTCCAGGCCGTCGGTGGGAATGGCGCGCTGACTGAGCGTCGCCCTGGCCTCGGGCAGCATCGCCGCTGCCGGCCGACTGCCGGCGCTGAAAGCCCGCACGAAGCGGTCGCCGCGCTGGTTGAGCAGGGCCTCCGCCATCAGGCTGGTGGCGCTGTTGGTTTCGCAGAGAAACAGGACGTCGACAACCTGCATGCTGATCAAGCCCTTGCCAATGCTCGCCGCCGAGCCGGAAAAGATCGCGCCGCGATGAGATAAGCCCATGCTCGAACTCCCCAAGCCCCCGCCGCGTCCGGCCAGCCCGTGCGGACCGGTCCGTCGTCCCGCTTTTCCAATGCCGCATCCGCATGGACAATCGATGACAGCGGCGGCGCCAGGGCCGCTCGACAGTTCATCGCTCTCCAAGCATGTTGCGTGCCATCTCCATGGCGTCGCTGGCCGAAGGACCGGCCGTCGAGGCGATCAAACCGGAGTTTTCGCCGCACTCGGCGGTTGCCGCTCCCTCGTCCGCTCTAGATGGGGGAGGCAAGGCCGCTCCGGTATTAGACCAAATGCCGAGATCGCAGGAGGTGCCGGTCGGCCCCCCTGGCGGTGGCAAGGTCGCCGCCGCTTGCGGGCGAGCGACGGCTTTTGACGCAACCTGTCCATTTGTGCGGCAAGCCGCCATCGATCGCGGGCAGGGCGGGGCGCGTCCTGGTGTGCCCCAAAAAGGACGGTCGGCGAACAAACCGAATCTCGCCCCCAACAAAGCTGTTCAATCCCGTCGATGAGGACTGGCGACTCTTTTTGCCGGAATCGAAAGGCGGTATTTTGAGGTGATTCGGGGCGAGCGCGGGGTCAGCCGGACCGAACGCCAACGGGCATTGGCGTCGTTTCGAAGTGTGCGGCGGAACAATGAGGAACGACATGCCGGAGAGTTGCCGGAAAGGGCGGCCGATTCGGGCCGGGTTGATTCGGGCGGTCCTGCTGTCGGCGACGAGTTTCTCGCCGGTAGCCGTGGCCTCCGCGTCCGCCCAGGCCATAGCCATCGGTGCTGACGGCGCTCTGCGCTTCGAGCCGCTACAGGTTGCCACGCTGTCGGCTTTCGTCGGCGCCATCTGCATCGCCGTCGTCTCGGCCGCCGCCCTCATCCGGGCCCGCCGCGCCGCCGAGGATGATCGCGCCCGGCTGCTGCGCGAGAACGCCGACCTCAAGCTGGCGGCCGATCGTTCGGAAGCCGCCCTCAACGCCGACGATCAGCGCATCGTCATTTGGGGCAGTCCCGACGAGCCGCCGCAGGTGATGGGCAATCTGCCCGGCTCGGTCGGCGTGCCGCGCGGCCCGGCCGCTTTCCTGGCCTTCGGCCAGTGGCTCGACGCCACCTCGGCCCAATTGCTCGACATGCGCATCCGCGCCCTGCGCGATCGGGGCGAAGCCTTCGGCGACATCCTGAAGACGCAGGACGGCGTCGACATCGAGGCCACCGGCCGCGTCAACGGCTCGCGCTGCTTCATCCGCTTCCGCAACCTCAGCCGCGAGCGGTTGCAGTTCGTCGAGCTGTCGCGCGAATACGACCGCCAGCGCAATCTGCTTTCCACCTTCCACGGGCTGCTGGAAAAGCTGGCCATGCCGGCCTGGGCGCGCGACGCCGCCGGCCACCTCATCTGGGCCAACCCGGCCTACGCCCGGGCGGTCGACGCCGCCGATCCCGGCACGGCGGTCGGCGATGGCGCCGAGCTGCTCGATACCGCCGCCCGTACCGCCGTCACCCAGAGCCGTTCCGACGGTCCGGTGTTCCAGCAGCGTCTGTCGGTGGTCGCCTCCGGCGCCCGCAAGGTGTTCGACATCATCGACGTTGCCACCGCTTCCGGCAGCGCCGGCATCGCCACCGACGTCTCCGAGCTGGAAAAGGTGCAGGTGGAGCTGCGGCGCACCATCGAGAGCCACGCCCGCACCCTCGACCAGCTGACCACCGCCGTCGCCATCTTCGGCCCCGACAAGCGGCTCAAGTTCTACAATGCCGCCTATCGTTCGCTGTTCGAGCTCGACACCGCCTTCCTGGAGACCGGTCCGGACGACGCCGCCGTGCTCGATCAGCTGCGCATGGCGCGCAAGCTGCCCGAACAGGCCGACTATCGCACCTGGAAGCGCGACATGCTGTCGTCCTACCAGGCCATGGAAGCGCAATCGAGCTGGTGGCACCTGCCGACCGGCGAGACGCTGCGCGTCATTGCCAACCCGCATCCGCAGGGCGGCATCACGTACGTTTACGAAAACGTCACCGAGCAGATCGAGCTCGAAAGCCGCTACAACACGCTGACGCGCGTGCAGGGCGAGACGCTCGATCATCTGTCCGAAGGCGTGGCGGTGTTCGGGTCCGATGGCCGCCTGCGCCTCAGCAACCCGGCCTTCGGCAGTCTGTGGAAGCTCGCCGCCGAGGTGTTGGCCGATCGGCCGCACATCAATGAAGTGGTGTCGCGCTGCCTGGCGCTGCACGGCGACCGCGAGGCCTGGGACAACGTCCGCCTGGCAGTTACCGGCCTTGCCGACAAGCGCACCCGCCACACCGGCCGCCTTGACCGCCGCGACGGCGCCGTCATCGACTTCACCACTGTGCCGCTGCCCGACGGCGCCACGCTGATCACCTTCGTCAACGTCACCGACTCCGTCAACGTCGAGCGGGCGCTGATGGAGAAGAACGACGCGCTGCAGGAGGCCGATCAGCTCAAGAACGCCTTCATCCAGCACGTTTCCTACGAACTGCGCTCGCCGCTCACCAACATCATCGGCTTCGCCCAGCTGCTCGGCGACGACAACGCCGGCCCGCTGTCCATCAAGCAGCGCGAGTATACCGGCTACATTCTCGATTCCTCGTCGGCGCTGCTGACCATCATCAACGACATCCTCGACCTTGCCACCGTCGACGCCGGCATCATGGAACTCGACCTGCGCGAGGTCGACATTCGCGCCACCGTCGAAGCGGCGACGCTCGGCCTCAAGGACCGCCTGAGCGAGGCGCAGATCACCCTCGATCTCGACGTGCCCGCCAACATCGGCCGTTTCGTCGCCGACGAGAAGCGCGTCCGGCAGGTTCTCTATAACCTGCTGTCCAACGCCATTGCCTTCTCCGAAACCGGTGGCGTCGTGGCGCTGGCCTGCCGCCGCGACGACCGCGAACTGATCTTCGAGGTCACCGACAACGGCCACGGCATTCCGCCGGATTATCTCGACACCGTGTTCGAGCGCTTCGAGAGCCGCAACAACGGCAGTCGCCGGCGCGGCCCGGGGCTGGGATTGTCCATCGTCAAGAGCTTTGTCGAACTGCACGGCGGCGTCGTCGAGATTAGTTCCGAGGTCGGCACCGGCACCAAGGTGACCTGCCACCTGCCGCTCGCTCCGGCGCTTGCCCATGCCGCCGAGTGAACGGATGCGCCGGACGGCCACGGGGTTCGAAGTCGTCGTCGCCAGCGAAGACGAGACGCGGCGTCTGGCCGCCGATCTTGCCGCCATCGTCGCCCCGGGCGACGTGCTGGCCCTTCACGGCGATCTCGGTGTCGGCAAGAGCGCGCTGGCCCGGGCCCTTATCCGGGCGCTGGCCGAGGCGCCCGACCTTGAGGTACCGAGCCCGACCTTCACGCTGGTCCAGACCTACGCCACCCGCATCCCGGTCGCCCATTTCGACCTCTATCGCCTCGGCGATCCCGACGAACTGCGGGAAATCGGCTTCGAGGACGCGCTGGCCGAGGCCGTGACGCTGATCGAGTGGCCCGGCCGGGCCGGCGCCGAGCTGCCGGCCGATCGGCTCGACATCACCATCGATCTCGGCCGGACCGCGGAGGCGCGCACCTTCCGCTTGGCCGGCGATGCCCGCTGGTTGGCCCGGCTCGACACGACCTTCACCGTGCGCGGCCTGCTCGCCGGCATCGGCATGGCCGCCGCCGATCGCCATCACCTCCAGGGCGACGCCTCGACGCGCAGCTTCGAGCGGGCGGTGGCGGAGGACCGCTCCGCCATCGTCATGAAGTGGCCGCCGTTTCCTCCCAGACCGCCGCTCGCCGACGGTCTCACCTACGAGGCCCTTGTCCACCAGACCGACAGCCTCACCGCTTTTGTCGCCATCGCCGACACGCTGCGCCGGCAAGGCCTGACGGCGCCGCGCCGGCTGGCCGCCGACGACGCCCGCCGGCTGCTGTTGTTGACCGATCTCGGCGGCGAGCTCATCGTCGCCGACGGCGCGCCGATCGCCGGGCGCTATCTGACGGCGGCGCGCTATCTCGCCGATCTTGCCGCCCTTACCTGGCCCACCGTGGCCACCGCCGACGACGGCGCCCGCTGGCCGATGCCGGTCTACGATCGCCGGGCGCTGCTCACGGAAGTGAGCCTGTTCGCCGACTGGTACGTGCCCGACGTTGCCGGTCGGCCGCTCGCTCCCGAGGCGCGCCGGCAATGGCTGGCGCTCTGGGACGATCTCCTCGCCCGCTTCGACGACGACCGCTCGGTGTGGGTGTTCAAGGACTATCACTCGCCCAACATCCTCTGGCAGGCTGGCGCCGCCGATCCCATCGGCCTCATCGATTTCCAGGACGCCTTGGTCGGTCCGGCCGCCTATGACGTCGCCTCGCTGCTCACCGACGCCCGCGTCGACATCTCCGACGACCTCGCCGCCGCCCTGCTGGCCGCCTATTGCGACCGTCGCCGCGCCGCCGATCCGGCCTTCGACGCCGAAGACTTCGCCACCGGCGTTGTCATTCTTGGCGCTCAACGCAACGCCAAGATTCTAGGCCGCTTCGTCGAATACGCCACCCGCTCCGGCCGCAAGGCGCACCTGCGCTTCCTGCCGCGCGTTCGTCGCAACTTTGAAAAAGCCTTGGGCCACCCGGTTCTCGCCGGGCTGAAGCTCTGGTATGAACGGCTCGGCGATGGCGCATGAGCGTCGTGCCGCCCGACCGAGCAAGCCGAAAACGCGCGATGTCTTCAGATAAGTCAGTTCCTTTCCGCCCCTCGACCGCCATGATTCTTGCCGCCGGTCGCGGCAAGCGCATGCGCCCCATCACCGCCACCACGCCGAAGCCGCTGGTCGAAATCCTCGGCCGCAGCCTCATTGATCGCATTCTCGACCGTCTCACCGCCGCCAAGGTGGCGCGGGCGGTGGTCAACATCCACTATCTCGCCGACTTGATCGAGGTGCACGTCAGCAAGCGCCGCGACATCGAGGTGCGCGTTTCCGACGAGCGCGATCTGCTGCTCGACACCGGCGGCGGCGTCGTCCGGGCGTTGCCGCTGATCGGCGAAGCGCCGTTCTATCACCTCAACTCCGATACCATCTGGATCGAGGGCGTGCGCGCCAACCTCGACATGCTGGCCGATGTCTGGGACGGCGAGAGCATGGATGGCCTGCTGCTGCTCGCCCCCACCGTCGGCTCCGTCGGCTACGCCGGCGTCGGCGATTTCGAGATGGACGCCCACGGCCGCCTGAGCCGCCGTGCCGAGCGGACCGTCGCCCCCTTCGTCTATGCTGGCGTCGCCATTCTCGAGCCGTCGATCTTCAAGGCCTACGAAGCCAAGCCGTTCTCGCTCAACGTCGTGTTCGACGATCTGATCGCCCGTGGCCGCCTGTTCGGCCTGCGCATGGAGGGCACCTGGCTGCACGTCGGCACGCCCGACGCCATCGGCAGCGCCGAGCGGACCATCCGCGCCTCGGCCGAGTAGCGTCATGGCCGGCGCCGCCCGCCTCCACACCATTCATCCGCCGGCGCCGTTCCTGCCGACGCTGGTGGCGGCGCTGCTCGATGGCCGGCTGATCGCCGGCCACGTCTACCGCGACGATCCGCTGGCGCTCGCCGATCTCACCATCTACCTGCCCACCCGCCGCGCCGTGCGTCTGGCCGGCGCCGCCTTCCGGCAGGCCATGGGCGGGGCAGCGCTGCTGCCGACCATCCGGGCCATCTCCGACAGTTTCGAGGATGCCGAGGCGGACGAGCTGAGTACGCCGGCCGAGCTCGATCTGCCGCCGGAGATGACCGGCGCCGAGCGCCAGCTCATCCTGACCCGCCTCGTCACCGAATGGCGGCGCTTCGTCGCCTCCGACCGGCTGCTGACGCCGTCGGGCGAGGCGCTGGCCGTGCCGGCCTCGACGGCCGATGCGCTGCGCCTCGCCGCCGATCTCCTCGCCCTGATGGACCAGGCCGCGCTTGAAGGCGTCGACTGGAGTGGCCTCCGCACGCTGGTGCCCGACGAATACGCCGCTTGGTGGCAGCTGACGCTGACCTTCCTCGAGATCGCCGCCGAAACTCTGCCGGCTGCCATTGCCGAGCGCGGTCGCATCGATCCGGCCAGCCGGCGCCGCACCGTCATCGCTGACCTCGCCCGCCGCTGGCGCGAGAGGCCGCCGCGCGGTCCGGTTATCGTTGCCGGCTCGACCGGCTCGGTTTCCTCCACCGCCGAACTGATGGCCGCCGTGCTGGCCCTGCCGGCTGGCGCCGTCGTGCTGCCCGGCCTTGACCTCGATGGCCCCGCCGACGTGTTCGAGGCCGCCCGCGACGATCCCAGCCACGCCCAGCACACCATGGCGTGCCTGCTTGCCCGCCTCGGCGTCGGCCGCAACGAGGTGCTGAACGTCGTCGAACCGGACGACATCGGCTGTCACCGCGCCCGCCTCGTGGCTCGCGCCATGGTGCCCGCCGCCTTTACCGACCGCTGGCCGGCCTATCGCGCCGACCTCGAAGCCGACGGTGCCGCCACCGCAGCGGCGCTCGCCGGCCTCCGGCTCGTTGTGGCCGCCGGCGAGGCCGAGGCGGCGCTGGCGGCCGCCGTGGCGTTGCGCGAGACGCTGGAAACGCCGGGCGCCACGGCCATGCTGGTCACGCCCGACCGCACCGCCGCCAAGCGGGTGATCGGCGAACTGGCCCGGTTTGGCGTCGCAGCCGAGGACACCGCCGGCGTGCCGCTGCCGCAATCGCCATTCGGCGCCCTGGCGCTGCTCATCGCCGAGGTGGTGGCCGAGGGCTATCCGGCCGTCAAGCTGGTCAGCCTGTTCGCCCATCCCGAAGTGCGGCTCGGGCTGGAGCCGGCGCGGGTGCGCGCCGCCGGCCGCGCACTCGAGCTCGAAGTGCTGCGCGGGCCGCGCCTCGCCGGCACCATCGCGGCGCTCAGCCGCGCCGCCGCTGGACTGGACGCCGACGTGACGTTGATCGTCGACCGGCTGGCCGCCGCCGTGGCGCCGCTCGAAGCCCTGCGCCACCACCCCGGCGCCACGCTCGCCGACTTCATCGACGCCGAGCGGCGGCTGCTCGACAGCCTGACCGCCAGCGTCGACGCGGCGCCGCGCCCGGTCAGCCGCGCCGAGACGCTGCTGCTCGGGGCGCTCGCCGATTATGCCGCCGGCGGCGCCGAGGCGCTGCCGCTCGATCTCGCCGCCTGGCCGGGCACGCTCAAGGCCATCGTCGGCAACCTGATCGTCCGCATCCCGGCCCGCCGTTCGCCGGTTACCGTCACCGGACCGCTCGAAGCGCGCCTGATGAGCGTCGACCGGCTGGTGCTGCTCGGCCTCAACGAGGGGACCTGGCCGGCCTCCCTCGACACCGGTCCCTGGCTGTCGCGGCCGATGCGGCGCGGCCTCGGCCTCAATCCGCCGGAAGTGCGCATCGGCCTCGCCGCCCACGACTTTGCCCAGTCGCTCGGCACGCGCGACGTGGTGCTGATCCGAGCCGCCCGTTCCGGGGGGGCGCCGACGGTGCCGACGCGCTTTCTGCTGCGCCTGACCGGCCTCATCGGCGAAGCGGCGACGGCCCGGCTGGTCGCGGCCGGCGCGCCCTATCTCGACTGGGCCCGCCGTCTCGACGACCGGCCGACGGCGCCCCGCTTTACCCGCCCCGAGCCCAAGCCGCCGCTCGCGGCCCGGCCGCGCGAGCTGTCGGTGACCGAGATCGAGACGCTGATCCGCGACCCCTACGCCGTCTATGCTCGCCGCGTCCTCAAGCTGGCGCCGCTGTCGGCGTTGGGCGAACTGCCGGATTTCGGCACCCGTGGCACGCTGATCCACGCCGTCATCGGCGCTTTCGTCGAAAGCTGGACCGGCCCCTGGGACGGGACGGCCGTCGCCGCTCTGCGCGCCGCCGGTCGCGACCGCTTCCAACGCGACCTCGCCGCCTATCCGGAAATGCTGGCGCTGTGGCTGCCGCGCTTCGAGGCGCTGGCCGAGTTCCTCATCACAGCCTTCGAGGCGTGCCGCGCGCCCGTCAGCCGTCACGTCGAGATCGCTGGCCGGCTGGTGGTCGATGACGCCTTCGTCCTCAAGGGCCGGGCCGACCGCATTGATGTGCTCGGCGACGGCCGGGTGTCGATTGTCGATTTCAAGACCGGCCAGGCGCCCACCGATCGGCAGATCGCCGCCCAGATGACGCCGCAGCTGGCACTGGAGGCGGTCATCGCCCGTCACGGTGGCTTCGAGGCGCTGGGCCGGCGCGAAGCGGCCGAACTGGTCCATGTCGTGCTGCGCGGCCTGCCGGGCCGCGACGACACCCGCGTCTACACCGGTGTCAAGGACGGGCCGACGCTGGAGGAAACCATCACCGAGGCCGAGGAACGGCTGCGCGGCCTCGTCGCCGCCTATGGCCGCGCCGACAAGGGCTATCTGTCGCGGGCCCGGCCGTTCAAGCGCTCGGTGCCCGGCGACTACGACCATCTGGCGCGCGTCGCCGAATGGCAGATCGAGGACGACGAGGCGGGGGGCGAGGCATGAAGATCCCGCTGAAGACCCGCGAAGACCAGTTGAAGGCCACCGACCCGCGCGCCTCCGCCTTCGTGTCGGCCAACGCCGGCTCGGGCAAAACCTACGTGCTGACGCGCCGGGTGATCCGCCTGCTTTTGGCCGGCGTCGAGCCGGGCCGCATCCTCTGCCTGACCTTCACCAAGGCCGCCGCCGCCGAGATGGCCGGCCGCATCTTCGAGGAACTGGGGCGCTGGGCCACCTTGCCCGACGCGGCGCTTGCCGCCGTCATCGCCGACCTCGAGGGACAGCCGGTCACCCCTGAACGGCTGCAGCCGGCCCGGCGGCTGTTCGCGCTGGCCCTTGAGACGCCGGGCGGCCTCAAGGTCCAGACCATCCACGCCTTTGCCGAAGCCTTGCTGCAGCGCTTCGCTCTCGAGGCCAACCTCGACGGCCGCTTCACCGTGCTCGATCCGCGCAAGGCCGCCGACCTGTTTGCCGAGGCGCGGGCCGAACTCTATGCCGGCTGCGCCGCCCATCCCGAGACGCCGGAAGGTCAGGCCTTCTCCCGTCTGGTCCGCACGGTGTCCGAACAGACGCTCGACGAGGCGCTGGCCGCTTTCGTGCGCGAGCGCGAGGACTTCCGCGATTGGCTCCTTGGCCACGACAGTCTTGATGCGGCGCTGGCCGCCCTGCCGGCGGCGCTGGGCGTGCCGGTTGGCGCGACGCGGGCGAGTCTCAACGCGGCCGTCATCGCCGAATCCGAATTCCAGGGGGCTGAGCTTAGCCGACTAATTGATGTACTCGATGGCGCCAGCAAGACCATGCGCGACGCCGCCGATGCCTTGCGGGCGGCGCTGGTGGCCACCGACGCCGATGCCCGCCGCCAGCTCTGGCGCGGCGTCTTCCTGACGGCCAAGCTGGAGCCGCGCAAGGGAGGCTTCACGGCGGCGGTGGCCAAGGCCGTGGCTGACGTCAACGAGCGCTTCGCCCGCGAGGCCGCGCGGCTCGTTGCCATCGAGAAGGCCCTGACCGCCCTCGACATGGCCGACCGCACCGCCGATCTCGCCCGCCTTGCCGACCGTATGATCGGTCTGGTTGCCACCCGCAAGGCCCGGCTCGGCGCCCTCGATTTCGACGACATGATCGAGCGGGCGGCGGCGCTGCTGTCGCGCTCGGACGCCGCCCACTGGGTGCAGTACAAGCTCGACGAGGGGCTCGATCACGTCCTGGTCGACGAGGCGCAGGATACGTCCCCGCGCCAGTGGCAGATCGTCGAGGCCTTGACCGGCGAGTTCTACGCCGGCGCCGGGGCGCGGGGCGGCGCCCGCACGCTGTTCGCCGTCGGCGACGAGAAGCAGTCGATCTATTCCTTCCAGGGCGCGGCACCGCATCTCTTCGGCGAAGCGCGCGCCCGTTTCACCGAGCGGCTGACGGCGGCCCGCCGTCCCGTACACAATCTGCGCCTCACCCTGTCCTTCCGCTCGACCGCCGCCGTCATCGGCGCCGTCGACAAGGTGTTCGCCGCCCCGGCCGCTCACGCCGGCCTTGCCTCCGACGCCGGCGCTCCCACGCACGAGACGGTGCGCGGCGACGAGCCGGGCCTGGTCGAACTGTGGCCGGCGGTGGAAAAGCCGGAGCGGTCGCCGGAGCCGGCCTGGGAAGCGCCCGTCGACGCCACCGGCGCCGCCACCCCGGCCGTGCGTCTGGCCGGCCGCATCGCCGACGAGATCGCCGGCTGGCTCGAGCGCGGCGAGACGGTGGCCGCCACCGGCGAACCGATCCGGCCGGGCGACATTCTGATCCTGGTGCGCAAGCGCGGGGCCTTCGTCGACGCCATGAACCGGCTTCTGAAGGCGCGGTCCATTCCGGTGGCCGGTGCCGACCGGCTCGATGTCGTCGGTCACATCATCTCGCAAGACCTTTTGGCCGCCGCCCGGACGGCGCTCCTGCCCGAGGACGATCTGACGCTGGCCACGCTGGCCCGCTCGCCGCTGGTCGGTCTCGGCGAAGAGGCGCTGTTCGCCCTCGCTTACGGCCGCGACGGCTCGCTGTGGTCGCAGGTCCGGCGCCGGGCCGGGGCAGGGGACGCCGACGCCGAACGCCTGCGCGCCGTCGTTGCCACGCTGATGCGCCGGGCCGATCGCGGCGAGCCCTTCGCCTTCTTTTCGCGCCTGGTCGGGCCGGACGGCGGCCGCGCCGTCTACCGCGCCCGCTTTGGCCGCGAGGCCGACGAGGTGATCGACGAATTCCTTGACCTGACGCTGTCCTACGAGGGTGAGGAAGTGGCCGGTCTCGGTGGCTTCATCGAACGGCTGGCGCTAGCTGGCGACCCCATCCGGCGCGAGCTCGACGCCGGCCGCAACGAAGTGCGGGTGATGACGGTGCACGGCTCCAAGGGGCTGGAAGCGCCGGTCGTCTTCCTGATCGACGCCGGCGACGCGGCGGCCTCCGACGCCAATCTGCCCGACATCCTGCGCCTCGGTGACGGCCTCGGCGCGCCACTGGTCTGGCGCCAGGGCGGCCTGCGGCCCGACGCGCTGGCCGCCGAGGCCGAACGCTTCGTCGCCGCCCAGGCGGCCGAATACCGGCGGCTGCTCTACGTCGGCCTGACGCGCGCCCGCGACCGGCTGGTGATCGCCGGCATCAAGGGCTGGGACAAGGGGGCCGACAGCCGCTGGCACGGTCTGGTGGAATCGGCGCTACGCGACGAGGCCGAAGCGGTGCGGGACGGCGACGGCGCCATCATCGCCTGGCGCTGGTGGCGCGGCGGAGCGCCGGAGGCCGCCATCCCGCCGGTCCGCCCGCGTCCGCTCGCCCCGCCACCCTTGCCCGATTGGCTCACCCGGCCGTTGCCCGCCACGCCGGCGGACGAAGCCGTGCGCCCCTCGCAGGCGCTCGGCGCCAGCGATACGGTCGATGCCGCCGCCTCGGCCCGTGGCCTCGCCGTGCACAAGCTGCTGGAACTGCTGCCAGCCGTTCCGCCCGACGAGCGTCGCGTCCGCGCCAACGCCTTCTTGCGCCGCCGTCTGCCGGAACTGGCCGCCGCCGAGACCGACGATCTGGCCGGCAGCGTCATCGCGCTGATGACCCGGCCCGATCTGGCCGGCCTGTTCTCTGAGGCGGGCCGGGCCGAAGCCGCCGTCGTCGGCGAACTCGTCGCCGCCGACGGTCGCCCCATCAGCGTTTCCGGTCAGGTCGATCGGCTGCTGGTCGGCGCCGACGACGTGCTGATCGTCGACTACAAGACGGCGCGCCACCCGCCGGCCACCGCGCCTGCCGCCTACGTGCTGCAGCTGGCGCTCTACCGCGCCGTGCTGGCCGGCCTTTGGCCGACGAAGCCGGTCCGTGCGGCGCTGCTCTGGACCGAGACCTCCCGGCTCGACCTCATCGCCGCCGCCGACCTTGACGCGGCGCTCGCCGCCTATCTCGCCCGGCCGGCCGAGACGTAACGCCGCTCATCACGAAAGTTGGATCGGCGCCGGCGGCGGATCGCCTTGACGGGCCGGGTCGCCGTCCTTACGTTTCGGCCAACGTGCTGACGGACAGGCGGCCGCGAGTCGTCGCGGCCGAGGTGTTCGTGACCGATCTGCTTTTTCGCGAGGTTTCCATGACGACCAAGAAAGTTACCGACCAGTCGTTTGACGCCGACGTCCTGAACTCCGCCACGCCGGTCGTGGTCGACTTCTGGGCCGAGTGGTGCGGCCCCTGCCGCATGATTGCGCCGGCGCTCGACGAGATCGCCACCGAGCTCGAGGGCAAGATGACCGTCGCCAAGCTCAACATCGACGAGAACAACCAGACGGCGATCAAGTACGGCGTTCGGTCGATCCCGACGCTGATCGTCTTCAAGAACGGCCAGCCGGCCGCCATGAAGGTCGGCGCCGCTCCCAAGAGCGATCTCGCCAACTGGATCAAGTCGGCGCTCTGAGCCGCCTGGCGCGGCCCCGCCGTTCCCCTCGATCAGCCGGGTTGCGGTCTGCCGCGCCCGGCTTTTTGCTGCCCAGCTGGCGACCGTCTGGAATCGTTTCGAGTCGTACCGGGGGCGTCTGGCGCCGCCATCTCGATCGGCGCGCCGCCGATATGGCCGACTTGTCCCCAGATACGCATGCAAGAATTTCAAGTATCCCTGGCATTTGTGCCAGCGCCAGAGGTATCGATCCGCGACAACCCGGCCCCGACAGGTCGCCGGTCCTATGTTGGCATGTTGTTGAAAAACATTGGTATCGCCGCTGCCGTGGCGCCCCGTCACCAGCACGCCTGGATGGCCATTGCCGCCCTCTGAATTTGAAACATTTCGATAATACTTAAGTCCTGCCATTGCAGGTTGACAAACTTGCAAAAGAACTGAAACTTTCCCTCACCAGTTATGACAGCACTATTGTCTTATCCTGGGGGAGTCACGCCAACCAACGCCTGCCGAGGGTCGCCTGTGGCGCCACCCGTGCCGGCTTTGGCACCGTCGGGGGGCGGGGGCATTTCTTGGAGGCAATGCGAGATTGCAATTGTTTCACAATGTGATGTTTACCCGCATGCGTCGGGCGTGGCGCTGAGGAGCATGGAAGGACCCGCCGGTTGCAAGGCCGGCGACGATCGTTGTGCCAACGTGGGGAGCCGAAGACGCTGGCTCGTCGGGTCTGGTCGCCGGTGGCCTTACCGGCCCAGTCGCGCGGCGGAGTGCCGGATCGGTCGGAGCGGGTGCGCTGACCGTAACGTTTCGGGTTGAGCGGTCGCCAGCGGTCGAGAAGGGAGAGAGAGATGGATCATGCCTTGACTCTGGTCATCGCGACCTTGTGCATCTTCGCGATCGCCTATCGCTATTACGGCCTGTTCTTCGTACGCAAGGTGCTGCGGGCCGACGATGCGCTGCCGACACCATCGCACGAGTTTAGCGACGGCAAGAACTACGTGCCGACGTCGAAATGGGTGACCGCCGGCCATCACTTCGCCGCCATCGCCGCCGCCGGCCCGCTGGTCGGCCCCATCCTGGCCGCGCAGTTCGGCTACCTGCCGGGCTTCCTGTGGATCCTCATCGGCTGCGTGCTCGGCGGCGCCGTGCATGACACCGTGGTGCTGTTCGCCTCGATGAAATATCGCGGCAAGTCGCTGTCCGACGTCGCCAAGGCCGAGCTCGGCACGGTGGCCGGCTGGTGCACCGGCATCTCCATGCTGTTCATCATCACCATCACCATGGCCGGCCTGTCGATGGTCGTCGTCTATGCCCTGGCCCAGAACCCCTGGGGCGTGTTCGCCGTCGGCATGACCATTCCCATCGCCATCGTCGTCGGCCTCTGGGAGCGCGTCACCGGCAATCTCAAGGCGGCCACCACCGCCGGCGTCATCGCCATCGCCCTCTGCGTCTTCAGCGGCCCCTACATCCAGGACACCGCCCTCGGCCAGTGGCTGACCATCAACGCCGACACCATCAAGATCATCCTGCCGATCTACGCCTTCTTCGCCGCCACGTTGCCGGTGTGGCTGCTGCTGGTGCCGCGCGACTACCTGTCGGCCTTCATGAAGGTCGGCGTGTTCGTCGCCCTCATCGTCGGCGTCGTCTTCCTCAACCCCGAGATCCGCTTCCCCGCCTTCACCGACTTCGTCAATGGCGGTGGCCCGATCATCGCCGGCAAGGTGTGGCCGTTCGTGTCCATCACCATCGCCTGCGGCGCCATCTCTGGCTTCCATGCCTTCATCGGCTCGGGCACCACGCCCAAGCTGATCGACCGCTGGTCGGACATTCTGCCGGTCGGTTACGGCGCCATGCTGGCCGAGGGCGTGGTTGCCGTCATGGCCCTGATCGCCGCCACCGTGCTGCATCCGGCCGACTATTTCGCCATCAACGCTGCTCCGGCGGTGTTCGAGAAGATGGGCATGGAGGTCGTCGACCTGCCGCGCCTCATCCAGGATATCGGCCTTGATTTGCACGGCCGCACCGGCGGCGCCGTCACGCTCGCCGTCGGCATGACCGAGATCTTCACCAAGGTGCCGTGGTTCTCGCGCCTCGCCTCGTACTTCTTCCAGTTCGTCATCATGTTCGAGGCGGTGTTCATCCTGACCGCCATCGACGCCGGCACCCGCGTTGCCCGCTACATCCTGCAGGACTTCATCGGTGACCTGTGGTCGCCGCTCAAGAAGCTCGACTGGATGCCCGGCATGCTCGGCACCAGCCTGCTGGCGACGTTTGCCTGGGGCTATCTGCTGGCCTCCGGCGACATTGGCTCCATCTGGGTGCTGTTCGGCGTTTCCAACCAGCTGATGGCCTCCATCGGCCTGATGGTCGGCGCCACCTTCGTGCTGCGTACCGCCACCAAGCCGATCTACGCCCTGATCTGCGTCGTGCCGCTGGTCTACCTCTACGTCACGGTCAACGCCGCCGGCTACTGGATGATGACCAACGTCTACTTCAACCCGGCCGCCAAGGGCTACAGCCTGCTCAACGGCGTGTTGTCGCTGATCATGCTGGCGCTCGGCATCGTCATCATGATCGCCTCGCTGATCAAGTGGAAGGAACTGCTGTCGTCCGACCGCAACCGCTCCACCATGGTGCCGGCCGAATAAGCGGTCATCGCCAGCGCGGATCGCATCGCCCCGGAGGCTTGCTTCCGGGGCGACTTTTTTGCCGGAAAGGCTGCCGGAAACCGGATGGACGTTTAGAGGTTTTCAAGTCCGTTCGGGGTATGAGAGCGGCGGGGCGCGCCGCGCGCCAGCCGAGGACCGCTTCCGCCATGCCCTTCAAGCCGCTCTGTCTCGTGTTCGCCCTGCTCGCCGCCACGCCCGCCCTGGCCGACGCCACCAAGGTGGACGAACGGGCGCTGCGCTACTACGCCGCCCACAACGACAGCGAGCGCGTGCAGGCTGAAATCCGCCGCCTGCAATCGCTCTATCCCGACTGGGTGGTGCCCACCGATCTGACGGGCGAAACGGGCGACCGCGAGAAGGATCTCTGGGCCATCTTCGCCACCGGCGACATGCCGGCGCTCGAGCGGGCCATCGCCGCCCTCAAGGTCAGCGATCCGGGCTTCACCGTTTCGCCCGACCTCGCCGGCAAGATGGCGGCGCGCCAGGCGCGCGACAGCCTCATCGCCGCCTCGGAGGCCGGCGACAACGCCAAGGTCGTGGCCGTCGGCGAAGCCCATCCCGAGTTCTTCGGTTGCGCCGATCTCGACGTCAGCTGGCGCGTTGCCGCCGCCTACGCCGGCCTCGCCAATCAGCCGGCGGCGCTCGCCGCCTACGGGCGCCTGCTCGACACCTGCACCGACGCGCCGGGGCGCCTTGCCACGGTGCAGAAGGCCATCGTCAGTCTTGGCGCCGTTGCCGGCCATGGCCTGCTCACCCACGAGAAGAGCCCGGGCGAGTTCGACGCTCTGCGGCCCGACTTCGCCCGCGCCGCCATCTCGCGGCAGCTGACCGACAAGACCGGCGACGATCCCGACGCCGCCGATCTCGCCGTGCTGGTCAAGGCCGCCGAAGCTGGCCCCAAGCCGGACGACGCGGCGCTGCTGGGCTGGTGGTACCGCTCGCGCCATCAGGCCGACCAGGCGCTGGCCCAGTTCCAGACCGCCGCCACGCTGGCCGGTCCGGACATGGCACCCAAGATCGCCGAGGGTCTGGTGCTGTCGCTGGCCGATCTCGGCCGTCGCGCCGACGCCACCCGCGTCGCCCACGACAATCGCGGTCGGTCCGACGACCTCGCCCGCCTCTACGTAGGTCTCGCCGCTTCGATGTTCGAGGGCAATCCGCGTCCCGACGTACCGCAGATTCTGCTCGACGACTACACCGCCGCGGTCACCCGCCTTGCCGATCCGGCCGGCGCCGAGGTGCTTGGCTGGTACTTCCTCGACCGCAAGGATGCCGCGGCCGCCGGCGGCTGGTTCGGGCGCGGCCTCGACTGGAAGCCGTCGGAATCGCTGGCGAGTGGCGCCGTCTACGCCGCGCTCCTCGCCAGGGACACCGCCGCCGCCAAGGCGCTGGTCGAGCGCTGGCACGGCGACTATCCCAGCCTCGCCGCCATTCGCTTCGGCGGTCCGGCCGCCACCAAGCCGGCCGGCAAGGACGCCATCATCGTCGCCTTCGAGCGCAGGAATTATTCCGGCTGTGTGTCGCTGGCCATCGGCCGGGCCAAGCTCGGCGCCGACCTCAGTCTCATCGAGGGCTGGTGCCTGATGGGCCTCAACCGCCCGGTCGAAGCGGGCCTGGCCTTCGATCGCGCCATGGCCGGATCGGGACGGATTCGCGAGGATGCCGCCTACGGCAAGTCGCTGGCCGCCATGGCTGCCGGTGACGTGCGTGGTGCCGTCACCACCGCCATGGCCGGCGTCAACATGCCGGAGCGACGGGCGGAGATCTCGGCGGCGGCCCTGGCCAGCGAGGCCAAGAGCCGCTTCGACGCCCGCGACTACGCCGGCGCGCTCGAGGCATTGCGCCGCCGCGCCGCCGTGGTGACCGAAACCTCCGACCTGGCGCTGCTGCGCGGCTGGTGTCTGTGGCACCTCGGCGATCGTTCCGGCGCCCGGCAGCTGTTCATCCGCCTCGACGACCTGCTGTCGACGCCGGCGACGCGGCAGGCGGTGGCGGCGGCTGGCGGACGCTAGACCTGACTGAATCGTCAGGTCGACAAGAAATCGCTCCAGAGACCAAGGTTTGTGCATCCGCCACGAGCGCTGCTGTCACACGATTTTTGTCTTCCGGTCGCACAGTGGCAGACATGAGGCGGTTTTCCGCCTCCCGCCGCCAAAGAACGGAAACGCCCGTCACCATGTCGATCATCAATGCCCTGCCGGCCGCCGGGCTTCGCCTCGGCCAGACCCTGGTCCCGCCCGTCTTCCACCGCCGCCCGGAACCGGAAAGTCTCGGCCGCCTCGGCGCGCTGGAAGTCCGTCTCGCCCGCACTTCGGCCGAGGTGCGCGCCGCCCAGGCGCTGCGCTATCGCGTGTTCTATGAAGAGATGAGCGCTCTGCCGGACAGCCGGGCCATGCTGACGCGTCGCGACACCGACGGCTTCGACCGCATCTGCGACCATCTGCTGGTCATCGATCACGACGACGTCGAGGTCCGCCCCTTCCGCAAGGCGCGGCCGCGCGTCGTCGGTACCTACCGGCTGCTGCGCCAGAGCGTCGCCGAACGGCATGGCGGCTTCTACACGGCGCGCGAATTCGACATCGCGCCGTTGCTGGCCCGCCACGCCGACCTCGACTTTCTGGAACTCGGCCGCTCGTGCGTGCTGAAGCCCTACCGTACCAAGCGCACCGTCGAACTGCTCTGGCACGGCATCTGGGCCTACGCCCTGCGCCACGGCGTCGACGCCATGATCGGTTGCGCCTCCTTCGAGGGCACCGACCCGAGTCGCCTCGCCCTGCCGTTGTCGTTTCTGCACCACCACGCCGCCGCCGACGCCGACTGGCGCGTCGGCGCGCTGCCGGGGCGCGGCGTCACCATGAACCGGCTGCCCATCGAGGCGGTGGACATGAAGGCGGCGCTGGCCACGCTGCCGCCGCTGGTCAAGGGCTACCTGCGGCTCGGCGCCATGATCGGCGAGGGGGCGGTGATCGATGAACCGTTCGGCACCACCGACGTGCTGGTGCTGCTGCCGGTTGCCCGCATTTCCGAACGCTATGTCCGCTATTACGGTGCCGACGCCGGTCGTTACGCCGCCTGATCGTCGTCACTGGCGAACACGAAGCGGGCGTAGCCGAGGTAGTTGGTGACCATGGCCACGGCCGAGCCGAGGGCGACGCACAGCGCCGGCCGCAGGCCGACGAGCCAATGGGTGGCGGCGGCGTAGACGCCGTAGTTGATGGCCATCGAGGCCAGCGACACGGCAAGATAACGGGCGCCGCGCCGGGCCGGGCGCTGAGCGGCGCCACTCTTCCAGGTGTAGCCGCTGTTGATGGCGTAGGTGGTGGCGATGGCCACCGCCACGGCGACGACGCGCGCCAGATAGGGGTTGAAGCCGCCGGCCACCAGCCCTTCGGTGATGCCGGCATCGACGGTGAAGCCGATGCCGCCGGCGACGACGAAGCCGGAAAGCCGCCGGATCGACGCGGGCATGGTCATCCCTCGCTGCCGGTCCGTCGCGGTGCCGGCGTGGCGGCGAGGCGGGCGAGTTCGCGCAGGGCCTCGATGGCCGCCGTCGGCGCCGTGGCGTCGCCGGCCCCGCGCCGCAGCGGCGGGATCGACAGGTAGAGCACGCGCTTGTGCTCGACGCGCGACCGGGCGAGGCTGTCGAGGATCAGCCCGACGGCACCGAGCAGCGCGGCGATGATCATCAGGCCGGTGGACAGCACCGCCGTCGGCAGGCGCGGCACCAGGCCAGTGGCAAGGTAGGTGGCGAACACCGGCTCGGCCAGGACGACGGCGAGGAGTGCCGACAGACCGGCCAGCACGCCGTAGAACAGGCTCGGTCGCGTCTCCTTGGTCAGCATCATGAACATCATCAGGATGCGAAAGCCATCGCGGTAGGTGCGCAGCTTCGACGGGCTGCCCGCCACCCGGCGACCGTAGGCAAGCGGCAGCTCGACGGTGGGAATGCGCAGCTGGCTGGCGTGCACGCTCATCTCGGTTTCGATCTCGAAGCCGGTGGACACGGCCGGGAAGCTCTTGACGAACCGGCGGGTGAAGACGCGATAGCCGGAGAAGATGTCGGAGAAGTCGGCGCCGAACAGGAACTGGTAGAGGCTGTTGAACAGCCGGTTGCCGGCGGCGTGTCCCGCCCGACCGGCGTCGATCGTGACGTCGCGGCGCGTACCCACGGCCATGTCGGCCCGCTCGGACATCAGCGCCTGCACCAGCGCCACGGCGTCGGCCGGGTCGTAGGTGCCGTCGCCGTCGGCCATGACGTAGAGATCGGCGTCGAGGTCGGCAAACATGCGCCGGACGACGTTGCCCTTGCCCTGACGCGGCTCGCGGTACACCTCGGCGCCGGCCAGACACGCCTCGCTGGCGGTGCGATCGGTGGAGTTGTTGTCGAAGACGACGATCCGGGCACCCGGCAGGGCCGCCTGAAAGCCGCGCACCACCGAGGCGATGGTGGCTTCCTCGTTGAAGCACGGCAGCAACACGACGATGTCGAGACCGGCAAAGGCAACGGGCGGGGGGGCGGCGAAGGCTGCGGGCATCTTTCCCTTCCGGTTCAAGGTGCAGGCGGCAACCGTTTGCCGGTTTATTTCGCGGATCGATCGACAACGCCTGATGCTCTTTACCATTTGTCCATCGTGTTAAGGCAAGGCTAACGCCAGCGAAAAGGCCGCTCGTAAGCGCGTATCAAGTCCGGTCTTGGTCAATGAATTCGAAACAGGAAGCCCTCCGTCCCGCCCTGCCGCTGGCTGTGCCGCGTCCCGCTCCCGGGTACGCGTTCGCCGCCGTGCTGGTGCTGTTTATCGGCATCATGGTGTTGAGCGGCTGGCTGCGCGCCTTCGGTCCCGAGTTCAACGATCCCGATTCGATGATGCGCCTCGTCGAGGTGCGCGACTTTCTCGCCGGACAGGGCTGGTACGATCTGACGCAGTACCGTCTGGCGCCGCCGGCCGGCGTGTTCATGCACTGGTCGCGCTACGTCGACGCACCGATTGCCGGTCTGATCGTCGCCTTCACACCCGTCGTCGGCCGGGCCGGCGCCGAAGTGCTGGCGGCCAACGTCTGGCCACTCATCCTGTTCGTGCCGTTCGCGCTCGGTCTCGCCGCCATCGTCCACCGCTTCGCCGGCTGGACGGCGGTGTTCCTGACCATGCTGCTGCTCGGATTGTCGCCGTCGGTGCTCAATCTGTTCCGGCCCGGTGATATCGACCACCACAATCTCCAGGCCGTGCTGCTCATCTGGCTGCTGGCCGGTCTGGTCCGGGCCGACGTCAGTCGTCCTGCGGCGGCCTTCGCCGGTTTCTGTGCTGCCACCAGCCTGGCCATCGGCCTCGAAACGCTGCCGGCCGTGCTGCTGGCCGTCGGCGGTCTGGTCGCCGCCTGGATTTACGACGGCGAGCGCTGGCGTGGCGGCCTCATCACCTATGCCCTGACGCTGGCCGGTGCCACGGCGCTGCATTTTGTCGCCACCGTGCCCGTCGATCGCTGGTTCGTCGCCGCCTGCGACCAGATCTCCATCGTCTACCTGTTCCTGGCCATGGCTGGCGGCGTCGGCGTCGCGGCCATCGCCACGGTGTTTCGCGGCCGCGACGATGGCTCGCCCGGCCTGCTGGTGCGCGGCGGCGCCCTGCTGACGCTTGGCTGCTTCCTGGTGGCGGTGACGGCGCTGTGCTTTCCCGCCTGCCTCGCCGGTCCCTATGGTGGCGTCGATCCCCGTCTCGGCCCGATCTGGCTCGATCACGTCGACGAGGCGCAGGGGCTTTTGTCGACGCTGCGCTTCGAACCCTGGCGGCTGCCGCTGTTCCTGGCGCCGCTGGCCGCCACGCTCGCCTGCGTCCTCGGCTTCCGTCTGGTTGTCCCCGCCGACCGCCCCGCCTTCGTCATGCTGCTCACCATCATGATCGGTTCGGCGCTGCTCGGCTGCGTGCAGTTGCGCGGTCTGGTCGGCGCCCAGATCCTGGCGTCCGCCAGCCTCGGCATCACCGCCGCCAACCTGTTCCGCGCCACCGCCGGCCGCGACGATCTGCGCGCCATTCTGACGCGCTGGAGCTGGGTGCTGGCCGCCCCGGTGCTGTGGTTCGCCCTCGGCGATGCCCTCGCTCCGGCCGACCGCTCGCTGACGCCGGGGACCGGCCCGGTGGCCGATTGTTCGGCTACCCTCGTGCGCGACCTCGAACAGCTGCCGCCCTCGGTCATCGCCGCCACCTCCAACTTCGGCTCGCGCCTGCTGTTGTCGACGCCGCACGCCGTCCTGGCGGCGCCCTATCATCGCGACACCACCGGCATCCTCGCCGTCAATGCCATCCTGACATCGGCCGACGGCGTCGCCGAACTGACGGCGTCCGGCGCCGGCTACCTCGCCGTCTGCAAGAGCGATCCGGAATTCCAGATGGCCGCCGAGCGGGCGCCGAACGGGCTTGCCGCCCGTCTGATCGCCGGCGAGCGGCCGGCCGCGCTGAAGGTTGTCAACGCCGACGCCGATGTGCTGGTGTTGCAGCCGGCCGCCGACGCCATGGTCACCGGTTCGCTGCCGGACCGGCCGTCAGTCTTCGGTCTCCGGCCAAGCCTCGATCCCTGACCGTCTGGTTAATCGAACGTTAATCGCTGCCGCGCATCATCGGGCCAACACGAAAGGCCTGATGATGTCGTTGTTTGCCCGTCCGCTGCTCTCCGTCGTTCTTGCCGGCGCCGCGCTGGTCGTTGCCGGCGCCACCGTGGCCGCCGACACGCCGGCCAAGCTGCTGTTCGGCGCCAAGACGACGCCGGCGCCGCTGGCCGCCCGCTCGATCGGCGCCTACGCCAGGGGCTGTCTGGCCGGTGCCGTGGCGCTGCCGATCAACGGCCCGACCTGGCAGGTGATGCGGCTGTCGCGCAATCGCAACTGGGGCAATCCGGTGCTGGTGCGCTTCCTCGAAGGCTTGGCCAGCAAGGCGCCGGCGGTGGGTTGGAACGGCCTGCTGGTCGGCGACATGTCGCAGCCGCGCGGCGGTCCCATGGCCTCCGGCCACGCCAGCCATCAGGTCGGTCTCGACGCCGACATCTGGCTGACGCAGATGCCGCCGCGGCTGCTGTCGGCTGACGAGCGCGAAAAGCTGTCGGCCGTCTCCATGCTCGCCCCCGATACGCTGTCGGTCGATCCGAAGAAGTTCACGCCGGCCCAGTTCAACATCATCCGCCTGACGGCGCAGCAGCCGCAGGTCGAGCGCATTTTCGTCAATCGCGCCATCAAGAAGGCCCTCTGCGAGGAGGCTTCCGGCGATCGCGGCTGGCTGTCCAAGGTGCGGCCGTGGTGGGGCCACGACTTCCACTTCCACGTCCGCATCGCCTGTCCGGCCGATTCTGCCGACTGCAAGCCGCAGGCGCCGCCGCCGGCTGGCGACGGCTGTGGTGCCGAACTGCAATCGTGGTACGCCCCGCCGCCGCCCAAGCCGACCAAACCGGCCAAACCCAAGCCGCCGGCGCCGGAAATCACCCTCAAGGATCTGCCGCCGGCCTGCTCGGAAGTGCTGATGATGCCGTGAGGCCGTCAGCTTCTCAGCGCTTCCACCGGCGGTAGCCGATAGGCGAGAGCCGCCGGAATGGCGGCGATCAGCCCGGCCACCAGCAGCAGCGCGGCGGCCAGTCCGGCGTCGCCGAGGGTGAACTCCACCGGCAGGCGGAAGCCGTTGCGGGCGGCGAAGGCCGCCGACAGCCCCTCGGCGGTGGCATAGCCGACGGCGAAGCCGGCGGCGAGGCCGATGGCCACCAGGCCGAGCAGCTCGATCCAGACGATGCCGAACACCGCCAGGCGTGGGGCGCCGAAGGCACGCAGGGCACCGATCTGCCGCCGCCGCTGCGTCACGTGGATGACGGTGATGAGCAGCAGCGCCGCCGCCAACAGCCCCTGCGCGCCGTAGGCGATCAGCATCAGCACGGTGCGGGCGTCGCCCAGCGTGGCATAAAGACGCGTCAGCACCTCAGCCGGAAACACCGCCAGCGTGCCGCCACCGGTGCGGTATTCCTGGCGCAGCTTGTAGGCGTCAGCGATCGACTTCGGTTTGACCAGGATGGCCGGCAGGCCGGGCAGGTCGCGGTCGAAGTGCTCGTCGAGCGGCGCGTCGGCGTCGATGGCGCCGTGGTGGTGGTGCTCCTCGCCGCCCGCCTCGTCCTCGTGCTCCTCGCCCTCTTCGGCGTGGTCGTGGTCTTCGCCGAGACCGTGGATGTGCCACACCGCCTGGATCGGCACCAGAATGGCCTTGTCCCAGGCCGTGCCGGTCGGCTGCAGCTTGCCCACCACCGTGTAGGTCGTCTCGGCGTGTACCTCGCCGTCGTCGCCGGCCGCTCCCGAACCGTGCATCGGATGGAGTTCCGCGCCGACCTCAAGGTTGACGGCGGCGCCGGCCACCGCCTCGCCTTCGAGGGCGAACATGCGTCCGGTCGTAAAGCCGCCGGTGGTGCCGGCGATCAATGCCGTGGTGGTGCCGACGATCGGATTGCCGCGGTAGCTGTCGCCGAAGCCGATGGGGGCCGCCCAGGCGACGCGCGGGTCGGCGGCGAGCTTGGTCAGCGTGGCGCCGGCGACGAGCGGCAGCGGCGCCGGCTCAAGAAACACCGACGAGAGCGTCAGCTGCGTCTCGCTGCCCGGCGCGCCGACGATCAGGTCGAACTTGTCGGCCGCCCGGGCCGAGCCGAGGCGCAGCGCCCGCTCCTGCAAAGTGACGGTGACGCCGAGGGCGGTGGCGAGCGCGATCAGCAGCACGATGGTCAGCGAGGCGGCCCACAGGCGCCTGAGGTCGGCAAGGGCAAAGGCGATCATGAGCGAACCTCCAGAGCGCTGTCGGCGACGATGCGGCCGGCCGACAGGCGGACGCGGCGACCGAGGCGTTCGGTCAGCCGCTCGTCGTGGCTGACCACCAGCAGCGTCGCCCCCTCGCTGTCGGCCAGTTCGGTCAGGAGAGAGCCGACGGCGCTACCGGCCTCCGGGTCGAGGCTGGCGGTCGGCTCGTCGGCGATCAGGATGCCCGGCCGGCGCAGCAGCGCCCGCGCCACGGCAACGCGCTGCATCTCGCCGCGCGACATGGTCTCGATGCGCTGATCGGGGCGGGCAAGGCCGACGCGGCTGAGCAGGTCGTGGGCCCGCCGCTTGTGCTCGCCATTGTAGGCACCGGCCAGGCGGGCCGGCAGCAGGACATTGTCGAGCGCCGTCAGGCCGGCGAACAGGTGGAAGTCCTGCATGACGAGGCCGACGTTCTGGCCGCGCCAGCGGTCGCGCTGGCTTTCGGAAAAGCGGGCGATGTCGACGCCGCGCCAGACGACGCGGCCGCGATCGGGCCGGCCAAGGCCGGAGACGAGGTTGACGAAGGTGCTCTTGCCCGAACCGGAGGCGCCGGTGACGGCGAGACGCCCGCCGGCCTCGAGGGCCAGGTGATCGATGGTCAGTACTGGGCTCGCCAGTCCCGGAAACGAGATGGCCAGATCGGAGATTTCGAGCGTCATCATGGAGTTACACCGCCTCGAAGGAGCTGTGGCGCAGTCGGAGCAGGCTGACGAAGCCGGTGTCGGGGTCGGTCCAGGAGCCGACCTCCAGCCGGCCGGTGACCTCGATCGGCCGCGACGGCGGCAGGAACGTCCGACGGTCGTCGAGGTAGACGACGACGATGTTGGCCGGCCAGTCGGCGTCCGACGAACAGAACGGGCAGAGCGCCATGGGAATCTGGGTCAGGACGAAGAACTGCGCTTCCGCCTTGAGCGGCGGTGCCATGAAGCCGCGCATCGTCACGGTCTCGCCGTCGAGTGCCTTCACCTTGTCGGAAAAGGCCAGGCCGAGCACGCTGATCTTGCCGTAGAGCTCGTCGAAGGCGAGCGCGGCCGGACCGGCCAACGCTGGCACCGGTTCGAGGTACGAGCCGGCGGTGGCAAGGCCCGCCAGCCAGCCGAGCGCGCTGCGGCGGCTGATGGGGCGAACGGACGGACACCAACGCAACATCGGTGGCTCTCGCAAAGGGAGGGGCGGAGGACCGGGCGGCAGCGCGCCGTCCGGCCGTCCTGGGTCAGGCAGAGGCTTACGGCTTGCTGCCGAGGGCGAGGGTATCGGCGAGCACCTTGTAGACGTCGCTTTCTTCCATGTAGCCCTTGAACTCTTCGGCGCCGGGGCCGGCGGCCTGCAGCACCACGTCGTCGACGGCGTGCACGCCGGTGTCCTGGTCGCGCGGAATGTTGCCTTCGACGAACACGGCGCCCGGCACATCCTTGTACTTCTCGTTGGCAACGTAGGTGCCGTCCTGCGCCTTGACGGCCGGCTCGAACGGACCGTCGAGCTTGGGCTCGAAGGTCTCGTAGTGGTCGGGGCCGTTGTTGGCGAACATGGCGAGGTGGCGCGTCACGGCAACGGTGTCGGGGTAGCCGTCGCCATCCTTGTCCTCATAGTTCGGGAAGCGGGCCTCGTCGTAGGTGCCGACCTTGTCGCGGCCTTCCTTGAACGGCTTGGTGTCGTCGATGGTGCCGATCAGCGACACGCCGTGGGTATGGTCGCCGGTGACGACGACCAGCGTGTCGGGATGGGCCTGCTGGAAGGCACGCGCCACGGCGACGGCGTGGTCGAACTCGATGGTGTCGAAGACGGCGCGATCCCAGTCAAGCGGATGGCTGGCCTTGTCGATGTCCGAACCTTCGACCATCAGAAAGAAGCCTTCGGGGTTCCTGGACAGGTTGTCGAGCGCCACCTTGGTCATCTCGACGAGACCAGGCTGCTTGGGGAACTGCTCGACGGTGCCCTTCTTGAGCTGCATGCGGTCGAGGGCGTAGTCCATGTTGCCGGTGTGGAACAGGCCGAGAATGTGGTCGGCGCCGGCCACCTTCTGCAGCTCGTCCTTGTCGGTGGCCAGCTGATAGCCGGCGTCCTGGAACAGCTTGACGTAGTCCTTGTCGTCCTTGCGCTTGGAGCCCGGCACCTCCTTGGCGAGGAAATAGGCCGAACCGCCGCCCAGCACCACCTCGGGCTTCTGGGCGAACATCATGCCGACGATCTCGGCCTTGTCGGCACGGCGGCGGGTGTGCGAGACGACGGCGGCCGGCGTGGCGTCTTCGAGCTCGGAGAGAGCGACGATGCCGAGCGACTTCTTGGTGGTGCGGCGCAGCGCCTCGGCGATGTTCTCGACCTTGGGGTCGTCGAGGGAGGCCGGCGTGCGGTCGGCGTAGACGCCGAGGGCGTTGATGGCCGACTTGTGGCCGGTCATGTAGGCCGACATGGTGTTGGCGCTGTCCGTGGCGATGGCGCCGGTCGACGACGTGCCGATGAAGGCCATGTGGTCGAGGTCGTCCATGGCCAGGCGGCCGTTGGCCTTGCCCTCGGTCATGCCCTTCGACATCAGGCGGGCGGCCGTGCGGTGGGCGACCGACAGGCCGTCACCGAGCAGGAAGATGACGTTCTTGGCCTTGGGCATCGCCGGCGTGGCGTAGACATCCCAAGTCACGGTCTTGGTCTCGGCGCCGGCGGCGACCTCGATCTTGTAGGCGCCGGCCTTGGTGATCTTGACGCCGCGCAGCAGCACCGCCGAGCCGAGCTCCTTGTCGTCCTTGCCCTTCTCCATCTCGATGAAGCCGGCATCGGTGCCGAACGCCGTCTTGTAGTCGGCGCCATTGACGGAGATCCTGACGTCTTCCGGCTTCAGCTTGGCGTTGAACTCCACCTTGAAGTCGAACGGCGAGCCGACGAGGATGGTGGCGCGGTCGAGCGGATAGACGGTGGCCGACTGGGCCGCCGTGGCGAGCGCGGTGGCGGCAGTGAGAGCTAGCAGGAAAGATCGCATGAAAGAGCCCCTTCGCAGAAATGCGTTGCGTCCTCTCGGACGCGTGGGGCAGGTTTAGGTCTGGCAGATGACGACGGCATGACGGTCCGACGGTCAGCCCTCGCCGAGGGTGGCCGGCCCGGCGTCGATCCGGGCGAGGCAATTGCCGGTTGGCCGCCGGCCGGTGATGGCAGCGCTCAGCGACCGCCAGCGCACGCCGACGAACTGCCGCAGGACGTGGTGGAACAGGCTCATCACCCCGATGGAGAAGTAGCCGTCGACGGCGTAGTGCCAGCCGAACGCCACCGATGTGAACAGCGTGATGGCGACGATGATCCAGGCCAGGACGCCGGCGCAGCGGCTCGCTTCCCACAACGTCAGCGCACACAGCGTCACCATGGCCAGATGCAGGCTCGGGAAGGCGGAAATGCCCATGCCGAAGCCGCCGCTCTGGCCGACGTGGAGGCTCCAGAGGTAGGCCTGGACCTCGGCGACGCCCATGCCGACCGTACCCGGATGCTGCCTGATCGCCTCGACGGCCGGAGCGAAGCGCTGCAGGTCGCCCGTCACCTCGGCGAAATAGGCTGGGCCGGCGCTGATGAACATCCAGGCAATGAGGCCGCCGAGCACGGCCCAGGCGAACAGGTAGCCGATGAAGAAGCGGCGGCGGAGGTCGCGGTTGGCGGTGAGGCAGGCCATCCAGAAGACGACGCCGTTCACCCACAGCATCCAGCCGGGGCCGTAGAAGAAGGTCAGCACGCGCCAGACCGCCTCGCTGTTGAGGTGGCCCAGCATGACGTTGGCCGGATCGACGCCGAAATGCAGCGCCCGGTCGAGGTTGGCCAGTGCCGTGTCGTAGTGGAAGCCGTTGAGCCCGATGAACGACTTGAGCCAGGTGTAGGTCGACATGAACGGCACCAGCGCCAGCAGCAGCGCGAAGCCGGCCAGGAGATGGCCGGTCCGGCGGCGCGTCAGGCGGGTCCTGAGCCAGGCCGTCGGGTGGGCGGGGTCGGCCAGAATGGAGCGACAAGCGAGGCCGATGAAGATCAGGCTCGGCAGGGCCACCAGGTCGAGGAATACCAAGCTGTAGAGATAGTCGAGGCAGACGGTGGCAAAGTAGTAGCGCGCTGGCAGGAGCACGGCGTTGGCGATCACGAGATAGGCGCCGATCAGGCCGTACAGGGCCTTGTCCTCGGCGGCGCCAGATCGGACGCGACGCGCGGTTGTCAACATGGCAGCAGCTCCCGGACTTGTCGGCGGCAGCCTAGCAGCAAGGCCCTGCCAACTCGTGAACGCCCGTCGCGGTGGCGACAATCTCCGGCGCCATTGTCGACGGCATCTTGCACTGCTTCACCTACCCACCTATATACCGGCGGAAATCGGGGCTTTGATCCCGCCAAATCATCGGATTAGCAGAGGGAACCGGCCAGCTTCCGGCGTCAGCCGAATGCCTCGGTCGAGAGGGTTCGGACGGTTTGCCTCAATGGAGAAAGACATGGGCAAGGTAATTGGAATTGACCTCGGCACGACGAACTCTTGCGTCGCGATCATGGACGGCAAGAACGCCAAGGTGATCGAGAACTCTGAAGGCGCGCGTACCACGCCCTCCATCGTGGCCTTCGCCGACGGCGGCGAGCGTCTGGTCGGCCAGCCGGCCAAGCGCCAGGCCGTGACCAATCCGGAGAACACCATCTTCGCCGTCAAGCGCCTGATCGGTCGTCGTTTCGAGGACCCGATGGTCGCCAAGGACAAGGACCTCGTGCCCTACTCCATCGTCAAGGGCGACAATGGCGACGCCTGGGTCGAGAGCGAAGGCAAGAAGTATTCGCCCTCGCAGATTTCGGCCATGACGCTGACCAAGATGAAGGAGACGGCGGAAGCCTATCTCGGCACCGAGGTGACGCAGGCCGTCATCACCGTTCCCGCCTATTTCAACGACGCCCAGCGTCAGGCCACCAAGGACGCCGGCAAGA
>CALMMQ010000057.1 GCA_937868725.1 uncultured Pleomorphomonas sp. | reverse complement strand
ACTGCGGCGCGTTGAGGATCGGCGTCGACATCAGCGAACCGTAGACGCCGCCGTTGGAGATGGTGAAGGTGCCCCCCTGCATCTCCTCGATCTTCAGCGAGCCGTCGCGGGCGCGCTTGCCGAACTCGGCGATCTTCTTCTCGATGCCGGCGACGGAGAGCTGGTCGGCGTCGCGCACCACCGGCACCACCAGGCCCTTGTCGGTGCCGACGGCGACGCCGATGTGGTAGTAATTCTTGTAGACGAGATCCTGGCCGTCGAGCTCGGCGTTGACCGCCGGCACTTCCTTGAGCGCCTGGATCACCGCCTTGACGAAGAAGCCCATGAAGCCGAGCTTGACGCCGTGCTTCTTCTCGAACAGGTCCTTGTACGAGGCCCTGAGCGCCATGACGTTGGTCATGTCCACCTCGTTGAAGGTGGTCAGCATGGCGGCGGTGTTCTGCGCGTCCTTGAGCCGGCGGGCAATGGTCTGACGCAGCTTGGTCATGCGCACCCGCTCTTCGCGGGCGGCGTCGGAGGCCGGCATCGGCGCGCGGGCGGTGGCCGCGGCCATCGGCGCGGCGGCGGGCGCCTGGGCGGCGGCGACGGCGCGCAGCACGTCTTCCTTCAGCACCTGGCCGTGCTTGCCCGAGCCGGCGTCGGGGACGACGCCGGTTTCGGCCATCAGCTTGGCGGCGGCCGGTGCTGGCGGCACGGCGGCCGCCGTCTGGGCCGGCGCGGCAGCGGCCACGACCGGAGCCGCGGCGACCGGCTTGGCGGCGGCCGGCTTGGCCGCCCCGGCGACGTCGAGGGCACCGAGCAGCGCGCCGACGCCCACCGTCTCGCCGGCCTGGACCAGCACTTCGGTCAGCACGCCGTCGACGGGGGCCGGCACTTCGATGGTGACCTTGTCGGTCTCGAGCTCGACCACCGGCTCGTCAGCCTTGACGGCTTCGCCGACCGTCTTGAACCAGCGGCCGATCGTCGCTTCGGTGACCGATTCGCCGAGGGCTGGAACGCGGATTTCCGTCGCCATGATTTCAATGTCTTTCATATCAAGGGTTTCGGTAAGGGCGGGTGGCGCCCTGGATCGACTGTCAGCCGCCGAGCGCCTCGTCGAGGAAGGCGGCCAGCTGGGCGAGATGCTTTGACATGAGGCCGGTGGCCGTGGCTGCCGAGGGGGCGCGACCGGCGTAGCGAGCCCGCGTCGACTTGGCGCCGATCTGCTTCAGCACCCATTCGAGGTAGGGATCGACGAACGTCCACGAGCCCATGTTCTTCGGCTCTTCCTGGCACCAGACGAACTCGGCATTGGGGAAGCGGCTGAGCTCGCTGACCAGCGCCTTGGCCGGGAACGGGTACAGCTGTTCGACGCGCAGCAGGTAGATGTCGTCGATGCCGCGCTTCTCGCGTTCTTCCAGCAGGTCGTAATAGACCTTGCCGGCCGACAACACGACACGCCGGATCTCGTTGTCCGGCTTGAGGCGCACCGACACCGTCTGCGGGTCCGACTGGGCGTGGTCCCACAGCAGGCGGTGGAACGAGGTGTCGGCCCCCATCTCGTCGAGCCGCGAGATGGCGCGCTTGTGGCGCAGCAGCGACTTCGGCGTCATCAGGATCAGCGGCTTGCGGAAGTCGCGCGTCAGCTGCCGGCGCAGGATGTGGAAGTAGTTGGCCGGGCTGGTGCAGTTGGCCACCTGCATGTTGTCCTCGGCGCAGAGCTGCAGCCAGCGTTCGAGACGGCCGGACGAGTGTTCCGGGCCCTGGCCCTCGTAGCCGTGCGGCAGCAGGCAGACGAGGCCCGACATGCGCAGCCACTTGCGTTCGCCGCCGGAGATGAACTGGTCGAACACCACCTGGGCGCCGTTGGCGAAGTCGCCGAACTGCGCCTCCCAGAGCGTCAGGGCGTTGGGCCGGGCCAGCGAGTAGCCGTACTCGAAGCCGAGCACCGCCTCTTCCGACAGCATCGAGTTAATCACCTCGAACGGCGCCTGATCGGGCGACAGGTTGGCGAGCGGGATGTAGCGCGCCTCCGTCTCCTGGTCGTAAAGCACGCTGTGGCGCTGGCTGAAGGTGCCGCGCTCGCAGTCCTGGCCGCTGAGGCGGATCTTGTGGCCGCCGAGGGCCAGCGAGCCGAAGGCCAGCGACTCGGCCAGCGCCCAGTCGATGCCCTCGCCGGTCTCGATCGCCTTCTTGCGGGCGTCGATGAAGCGCTGGATGGTGCGGTGGACGTTGAGCGTCGGCGGCACCGTGTTGATCTTGAGGCCGATGTCGCGCAGCGTCTCGATGTTGACGCCCGACTGGCCACGCCGCTGCTCGTCGAAGCTGTCGGCCACCTTGATGCCGGCCCAGGCGCCGTCGAGCCAGTCGGCCTTGTTGGGCTTGTAGGCCTGACCGGCCTCGTATTCCTGGTCAAGGCGGGCCCGGAAGTCGGCCTGCATGGCGCTGACTTCGTCCTGGCTCACCACGCCCTCGGCAATCAGCTTCTTGGCGTAGATCTGCAGCGTCGTCTGGTGGGCCCGGATGTGCTTGTACATGATCGGCTGGGTGAAGCCGGGCTCGTCGCCTTCGTTGTGGCCGTAACGACGGTAGCAGATCATGTCGATGACCACCGGCTTGTGGAACTTCTGCCGGTATTCGATCGCCACCTTGGCGGCGTAGACCACCGCCTCCGGGTCATCGCCGTTGACGTGGAAGATCGGCGCCTCGACCATCTTGGCGACGTCGGACGGATAGGGCGACGACCGCGAGAAGTGCGGGTTGGTGGTGAAGCCGATCTGGTTGTTGACGATGAAGTGGATCGACCCGCCGACGCGGTGGCCGCGCAGCTGGCTGAGGCCGAAGCATTCGGCCACCACGCCCTGACCGGCGAAGGCAGCATCGCCGTGCAGCAGCAGCGGCAGCACTTTGACGCGTTCGGAAAGCGGGATGACGTCGCCTTCCCAGACGGTGGCGCTGAGGTCCTGCTTGGCGCGCACCTTGCCGAGCACCACCGGGTTGACGATCTCGAGGTGCGACGGGTTGGGCGTCAGGCTGAGGTGCACCTTGTTGCCGTCGAACTCGCGGTCCGAGGAGGCGCCGAGGTGATACTTGACGTCGCCCGAGCCCTCGACCTCGTCGGGGGCGTAGGAGCCGCCCTTGAATTCGTGGAACAACGCCCGGTGCGGCTTGGCCATCACCTGCGTCAGCACGTTGAGGCGGCCGCGGTGCGGCATGCCGAGGACGATCTCCTTGACGCCGAGATTGCCGCCGCGCTTGATGATCTGCTCAAGGGCCGGAATGAGGCTCTCGCCGCCGTCGAGGCCGAAACGCTTGGTGCCGGTGTACTTGACGTCGAGGAACTTCTCGAACCCTTCCGCCTCGACCAGCTTGTTGAGAATGGCCTTCTTGCCCTTCTCGGTGAATTCGATGTGCTTGTCCGGCCCCTCGATGCGGGCCTGGATCCAGCCTTTCTCCTCGGGCGAGGAGATGTGCATGAACTCGTAGCCGATGGTGGTGCAGTAGGTGCGGCGCAGGATGTCGATCATCTGCCGCACGGTGGCGTATTCCAGCCCCAGCACGTTGTCGATGAAGATCGGCCGGTCCATGTCGGCTTCGGTGAAGCCGTAGCTCGACGGGTGCAGTTCCTCGTGATCGAGCTTCTTGGCGACGCCGATCGGGTCGAGGTCGGCGTGCAGATGGCCACGCATGCGGTAGGCGCGGATCATCATGATGGCGCGCACCGAATCGAGCGTCGCCTGGCGCAGCTTCTCTTCGCTGATGCCGCCCTGCGGCGCCGCCTTGGCCTCGATCTTCTTCTCGACCTTCTTGGCGACTTCCGTCCAGTTGCCGTCGAAGGCGGCGATCAGGTCGCCGTTGGGCGTCGGCGGCCAGTCCGGCCGACCCCAGGAGGGACCGCGCACCTCGTCCTCCACCGCCTTGGGGGCCTCGGCGAGCGCGCCGAAGAAGTCCTGCCACTCGGCGTCGACCGAGCGGGGGTCCTTGAGATAGGCCGCGTGCATGTCCTCGATGTAGCCGGCGTTGCCGCCATACAGGAAGGAAGTGGCAGCGAATACGTCGTTCTGATCTTGCCGTGCCATGATGATGGTTGCGGAGCCGTCCGCTCCGTCCTCAGCCAGGCGGCGCCGCTTCCGGGGAAACGCGCCGAACGGGGGTAGGGGAATCGTCGGGGGCGGCGGGATGGCCGCCTCCGAGAGCACGTGCGGGCGGTCGGTGCCTCAGCCCTTGAGGAGCTCGACCAGCGTCTTGCCGAGCTTGGCCGGCGACGGCGAGACGCGGATGCCGGCCGACTGCATGGCGGCGATCTTGTCCTCGGCGCCACCCTTGCCGCCGGAAATCACCGCGCCGGCGTGGCCCATGGTGCGTCCCGCCGGGGCGGTGCGGCCGGCGATGAAGCCGACCATCGGCTTCTTGCGACCGCGCTTGGCCTCGTCTTTCAGGAACTGGGCGGCGTCCTCCTCGGCCGAGCCGCCGATCTCGCCGATCATGATGATCGACGCCGTCGCCGGGTCGGCAAGGAACATTTCCAAGACGTCGATGAACTCGGTGCCCTTGACCGGGTCGCCGCCGATGCCGACGGCGGTGGTCTGGCCGAGGCCCTCGTTGGTGGTCTGGAACACCGCCTCGTAAGTCAGCGTGCCGGAGCGCGAGACGATGCCGACGTTGCCCTTCTTGAAGATCGAGCCGGGCATGATGCCGATCTTGCACTCGTCGGGCGTCAGCACGCCCGGGCAGTTGGGGCCGAGCAGGCGCGAGGCCGAGCGGTCGAGCCGCGCCTTGACCTTGACCATGTCGACGACCGGAATGCCCTCGGTGATGGTGACGATCAGCGGAATCTCGGCCTCGATGGCCTCGAGGATGCCGGCGGCGGCGAACTTCGGCGGCACGTAGACGACGGAGGCGTTGGCGCCGGTGGCGGCCTTGGCCTCGGCCACGGTGTTGAAGATCGGCAACTGGGCCAGCGAGCCGTCCGGCAGCGTGCCCTGCCAGGTCGAACCGCCCTTGCCGGGGGTGACGCCGGCCACCATCTGCGTGCCGTGATAGCCGAGGGCCTGCTCGGTGTGGAACGTGCCGGTCTTGCCGGTCAGGCCCTGGACGATGACCTTGGTGTCCTTGTTGACGAGAATGGACATCAGGCGGCTCCCTTCACGGCGGCGACGATCTTCTGGGCGGCGTCGTCGAGATCGTCGGCGGAAATGACGTTGAGGCCGCTGTCGTTGATGATCTTCTTGCCGAGGGCGACGTTGGTGCCCTCGAGCCGCACGACCAGCGGCACCTTGAGCCCCACCTCGCGCACGGCGGCGATGACGCCCTCGGCGATGACGTCGCACTTCATGATGCCGCCGAAGATGTTGATCAGGATGCCCTTCACCTTGGGATCGGCGGTGATGATCTTGAAGGCGGCCGTCACCTTCTCCTTGGAGGCGCCGCCGCCGACGTCGAGGAAGTTGGCCGGCTCGGCGCCGTAGAGCTTGATGATGTCCATGGTCGCCATGGCCAGACCGGCGCCGTTGACCATGCAGCCGATGTTGCCGTCGAGCGCCACGTAGGCGAGGTCGTGCTTGTGGGCCTCGATCTCCTTGGCGTCCTCTTCGGTCTGGTCGCGCAGTTCCACCACGTCGGGGTGGCGGAACAGGGCGTTGCCGTCGAAGCTGACCTTGGCGTCGAGCAGGCGCAGATGGCCGTCCTTGAGCACGATCAGCGGATTGATCTCGAGCAGGCTCATGTCCTTGTCGGTGAACGCCTGGTACAGCGTCGGGAACAGGCCGGCCGCGTCGGCGGCGGCGAGCCCGTCGAGCCGCAGCGCCGCGACGATGGCGGCGACGTCGGCAGCGGTGACGCCCGTTTCCGGATCGATGGCCACGCTGACGATCTTCTCGGGGGTGTCGTGGGCGACGGTCTCGATGTCCATGCCGCCCTCGGTGGACACCACGAAGGCGACGCGGCCGCACGACCGGTCGACCAGCAGCGAGCAGTAGAGCTCGCGGGCGATGTCGGCGCCATCCTCGATGTAGAGGCGGTTCACCTGCTTGCCGGCCGGGCCGGTCTGCTTGGTGACCAGCGTCGAACCCAGCATCTGGCGGGCGAAGGTCTTGACCTCGTCGATCGACCGGGCCAGGCGCACGCCGCCCTTGTCGCCGGCCGCCGCCTCCTTGAAGCGGCCCTTGCCGCGTCCACCGGCGTGAATCTGACTCTTGACGACCCAGAGAGGACCGGGAAGCGCCTTGGCCGCGGCTTCCGCCTCGTCGGCGGAATGGATCGCGACACCGGCGGCAACCGGCGCGCCGAAGCCCTTGAGCAGGGCTTTCGCCTGATATTCGTGGATGTTCATCCGGGAATCCTTGGCTTGGAAAGGATGGGGCGGAAGGCGGACTGAGGGGAAATGCGGATGGACGCGCTAGAGACGAAAAAGCCGGGTCGCCGTCTGGCGGCCCGGCCGGTTGGTTCAGACGATCAGGCCAGCGACGGAGCGATGGTCTTGCAGGCCTCGAGCAGGCCCTTGACCGAGGCAACCGACTTATCGAAGCCGGTCTTTTCCTCGGCGCTGAGCTCGAGGTCGACGATCTTCTCGACGCCGCCGGCACCGATCAGCGCGGGAACGCCGACGTAGAGGTCAGAGATGCCGAACTCGCCCTTGAGGTAGGCGGCCACCGGCAGGATGCGCTTCTGGTCCTTGAGGTAGGACTCGGCCATCGAGATCGCCGAGGCAGCCGGGGCGTAGAAGGCCGAACCGGTCTTCAGCAGCGCCACGATCTCGCCGCCGCCCTTGCGGGTACGGTCAACGATGGCGTCGATCTTTTCCTGCGAGGTCCAGCCCGACTTGACGAGTTCCGGCAGGGGAACGCCGCCGACGGTCGAATAGCGGATGAGCGGTACCATGTCGTCGCCGTGGCCGCCGAGGGTCATGGCATGCACGTCTTCGACCGAAACGCCGAACTCGTCCGACAGGAAGTAGCGGAAGCGGGCCGAATCCAGCACGCCGGCCATGCCGACGACCTTGTTGGCCGGCAGGCCGGAGAACTTCTGCAGCGCCCAGACCATGGCGTCGAGCGGGTTGGTGATGCAGATGACGAAGGCGTTCGGGGCATACTTGGCGATGCCGGCGCCGACCTGCTCCATGACCTTGAGGTTGATGCTCAGCAGGTCGTCGCGGCTCATGCCCGGCTTGCGCGGCACGCCGGCGGTGACGATCACCACGTCGGCGCCTTCGAGCGCTTCATAGGAGCTGGTGCCGGAAAGCTTGGCGTTGAAGCCTTCGACCGGACCGGTTTCCGCGAGATCAAGAGCCTTGCCCTGGGGAACGCCGTCGACGATGTCGAACAGCACGACGTCGCCGAGTTCCTTCTGGGCCGCCAGCAGGGCAAGCGTGCCGCCGATCTGGCCGGCACCAACGAGAGCGATCTTTTTCCGCGCCATTATTATGCTACCTTCCGTTTACGTAAAGGTTATTTAGACTGAAAATCAGTCGCGACCGAATTACAATGATCAGTGGGCCGGTGCAAGCTCAACTAAGGGGGAAAGTCAACTTTTGTCCGCCACTCCACTTTCGAACCTGTCCGGTCCGATGAACAGACAGTGAAATCGCGGCAAATCGGCGGCAATTCACACTGAATTTACCGTACTTGTCTGCGCGCCGCCGCTGGTGCCGAGGCAAAGCTAACGTATACGTCAGGTGGCCTCGGTCGGTGGCCTCTCCGGCCGGGCGCTGGCGAGCGGCGGCCGCTCGCCGGCCCCCCGTCGCGGCTGCTGGCGCCAGGCTGCCGAACGCATCTCGACGAGCCGCGACGCCGTGCGGGCGAACTCGAAGCGTTCGTTGCCGCTTGGGGCGGCGTAGAGCGTATCCGGCTCGCCGTCGGCCGACAGCACCAGCTTGACGCCCTCGTCGTAGAGGGTGTCGACGAGGTTGATGAACCGTTTGGCCTCATTGCGTCGTTCAAGGCCGAGGCGCGGCACGTCGGCGACGAACAGCGTGTCGAAGGCCCGGGTCAGCAGGTGGTAGTCGGCGGCTCCCAGCGGCCGGGCACACAGTTCATCGAAGGAAAAGCGGGCCAGCCGGCCGGCGGCGCGCGGCACCTCGATCCGCCGGCTCTTGTTGACGAGGGTGCGCGGGGCGGTCTTGCCGCCCGAGAGGGCCTGCCACAGCCGCTCGAAGGCGGCGCTCGCCGCCGGGCCGAGCGGGCTCAGGTAGACGTCGTCGCTGCCGAGCTTTTCTAGGCGATAGTCGAGGCCATCGCCGAGGTGGGCGACCCGGCAGCGCTCCTTGAGCAACGCCACGAACGGCAGGAAGCTCTGGCGGTTGAGCCCGCCCTCGTAGAGCTGGTCGGGGGGAATGTTGGAGGTGGCGACCAGCACGACGCCGAAATCGAACAGCCGCGTGAACAGCCGGCCGAGCAGCATGGCGTCGGCGATGTCGGTGACCGAGAACTCGTCGAAGCACAGCAGGCGGAACTCGGCGGCTAGTTGTGTGGCGACGATCTCGATCGGGTCGCGGCCGTCGCCGGCCGCCATGGCCCGGCGGGCGCGGGCCACGGCGTCGTGCATGTCGGCCATGAAGGCGTGAAAATGCTGCCGTCGCTTGGCCGGCTGCGCCGCCGCCGCGAAGAACAGGTCCATCAGCATGGTCTTGCCGCGCCCGACGCCACCCCAGATGTAGAGGCCGCGCACCGGCGCCGGCCGCTTGCGCCGGCCGAACAGCCGGGCGAGCGGTGAGACCTGCGCCGCTTCGGCGTGCTGGCGCAGATCGTCGGTCAGCCGGTCGAGGCGGCCGGCCACCGCCGCCTGGGCGGCGTCGACCGTCAGCGTCCCGGCGGCGGTAAGCTGCCGGTAGCGTGCCAGGATCGGTCCGTCGACGCCGGGCGGCGCCGGATGGGCGTCGGAAGCGCCGGCGGGCGTCATCGGCCCGTCAGCCGCGATAGAACTGCACGCCGCGCTTGGTGCCGTCGGTCTGGCCGGAGAAGCGCGTCGGCGCCGTCGCCATCAGGCGCGCCACCACGGCCCCCGACGGGTCCTTCAGCAGCACTTCCTTGCCGTTGATCTCCCAGGCGTTGATCGACTTCAGCTCGTCGCTGGCGCAGCCGCGCGTCGAGGCGCGATAGCCGCCGCTCCAGGTGGTGAGGTTCATCGACAGCTGGCACGTCTCGCCGGCCGAGGCCAGGGTCCAGCCGCCGACCAGGTCGGTCTTGCGCACTTCGGTGGCGGTGCTGGCGTCGGGCATGGCGACCGGCGCCGTCGGCTGCGTCGTGGTCGCGGCCACCGGCGGCTGCGCCGCCGGCGCGGTGACGGGCGGCGGCAGCGTCTGCGCCGCCACCGGGCCGGTGGGATAGGCCGTCAGCGGCGGGATGTAGGACTGCGGCTGCGACGACGTGCCGCAGGCGGCGAGCGCCAGGGAAGAGAGGAGGCTGGCAACAACGGAAATGCGCATCTGATAAGGGCTCCGCACGCGGATCAGTCAATCCGTGGCTCTCGGATTGATTCTACCGGAAGAACGGGTGGATGATAGTCGCGATAGCGGCGCGAGAAAACTTCAGCTGACAAAAAAGACGGCCGTGTGGCTTTCCTCGCCCGCCGCCCGTGGCGCGGACCTTTTCCTGCGCCGCGTTGGCGGTCATAATGCCGACCCCGGAGGCGGTGCGTCGCCGGACGGAAATGGCCGGGAGATCAGCATGTTGTCGTTTCTGGTGAGACTGACGGGCCTCGTCCTGTTCGCCGTCGGCGTCGTTACCCTCATCGCCGACGGCATCCGCTCCATCGCCGTCGGCCATCTGGAGCTGACCTCGCTCGGCCACACCTGGGCGGCCATCGACGCCGGTTCGCTGGACGCCGCCGGCCGCTGGCTCGGCGCCCGGGCGCCCGATGTGGCGGCCGCCGTCGCCGGCGGTTCGCTGCTCGAACTGCCAACTCTGGCGGTGGCCGGCGTACTGGGCATCGTGCTGATGCTGATCGGCCAGCGTCGCGCCGGCCGGCGGCGGCGGCCGTTGATCTGAACCGCTGATCCGGCTGGGCTCAGCGCCGCGCGAGGCGGCCGGCCTGTGGGCTCGCTTCGGTCGCCGGCGGGGCAGCCGGCGTCGCCCGCAGGGCGCTGATCACGGTCATCGAGGCGAAGGCGGCGATCTCGAACGACAGCGCCGCCAACCCCATGGCGGCCAGCAGCCAGCCGACCGACCAGCCGTTGACGAAGGTGAGCGCGACGCCGGTGCCGAAGGTGACGGCGAGCGTCGCCACCATCAGCGAAAACACCCCGAACCGCAGGCCCAGGGCGAAGCCCAGCATTCCGGTGGCGGCGGCGACGACCAACATGTCCGTGATTCCTCAAGAAGCGCTGCCCGTCATCATGTCGGGATGGTTCTCAAGAAATCGCAAACGTTGTCGCGGCAATTCGACGCATCGGCCGCCGCGAGGCGTCAGGCTATCGGCGCGCCGGCGATCAGCGCCAGCGCTTCCGCCGGGTCGAGCCGGCCGTCGTAGATGGCCCGGCCGGAGATGGCGCCATCGAGAATGGCCGCTTCCGGCGCCATGAGCTTGCGCACGTCCTCGATCGAGGCCAGGCCGCCCGAGGCGATCACCGGAATGGAGATGGCGTGCGCCAGCTTCAGCGTCGCCAGCATGTTGAGGCCCTTCAGCACGCCATCGCGATCGATGTCGGTGTAGACGATGGCGGCGACGCCGGCGTCCTCGAACTTGCGGGCGAGATCGACGACGCCAAGTTCCGAGCTTTCCGCCCAGCCTTCCACCGCCACCTTGCCGGCGCGGGCGTCGATGCCGACGACGACGCGGCCGGGATAGGCCTTCGCCGCCGCCCGCACCAGTTCGGGCTCGCGCAACGCCACCGTGCCGAGGATGACGCGGCTGACGCCTTTGTCGAGCCAGGCCGCGATGGCCGCCATGTCGCGGATGCCGCCACCGAGCTGCACCTTCATGCCCGGCGCCACGGCGGCGAGGATGGCCTCGACGGCGGTGCCGTTGACCGAGCGGCCCTCGAAGGCGCCGTTGAGGTCGACGACGTGCAGCCAGGGAAAGCCGAGGCGGGCAAAATCGCCGGCCTGGGCGGCCGGATCGGCGTTGTAGACGGTGGCCTCGTTCATGTCGCCGAGCTTGAGGCGCACGCAGGCTCCGTCCTTGAGATCGATGGCAGGATAGAGAATCATGGACGCCACCTCAGGAAGTTGGCGATGAGGCCGAGGCCGAGAGCCTGGCTTTTTTCCGGATGGAATTGGGTGCCGACGATGTTGTCGCGGCCGACCATGGCGGTGACCGGGCCGGCGTAGTCGGTGGTGGCGACGACGTCGGCCGGATCGGCGCAGACGAGATGGTAGCTGTGCACGAAATAGGCGTGCAGCCCGTCATCGCCGGTGGCAAGGCCGGCCAGCAGCGGGTGCGGCCGGTGAACGGTCAGCGTGTTCCAGCCCATGTGCGGGATCTTGCAGGCCGGATCCTTGGGCTCGATCAGGCCGACGTCGCCGCCGATCCAGTCGAGACCGTGGGTGATGGTCTTCTCAAGACCGCGGCTGGCCATGAGCTGCATGCCGACGCAGATGCCGAGGAACGGTACGCCGTGGCCCTTGACGGCGTCGGTCAGCGCCTCGACCATGCCGGGCACGGCGTCGAGGCCGGCGCGACAGTCGGCGAAGGCGCCGACGCCGGGCAGGATGACGCGGGCGGCGGCCCGGACCACGGCCGGGTCGGCGGTGACCAGCACCGGCGTGTTGATGCTGTTGTCGATGGCGGCCCGCTCGACGGCCTTGGCGGCCGATTTGAGGTTGCCGGACCCGTAATCGATGATGGCGACGGTCACTTTGCCAGGTCACTCCGCTTGCAATGGTTGGCCCGGGACGGTGCCGGGCGAATGAACAACAAGACCGGCCCTAAAATCGCTCGGTGCCACCGGGCGCCGGAAACAGCCCCAGGGGATAGGGACCGGGGCTGGCGACCGGTCGCGGTCCGCCGCTCGGCGGCCGGATGTCGGGGCGGCGGGCCGGCCAGCGGTCGAAGAAGCGCAACTCGGCGCCCTCGCGGCTGTCGGCCTCGACCACGCCGACGAGGCTGTAGCCGCCCCGTTCCAGCGTCCAGCGCCGGATGGCACGCCCCTCGAAGCCGAGCCAGAGGGCAATGAGCAGTTCGACGGCCGACAGGTCGTGGCCGCTGAGCCAGGACAGCGCGCCGACGACGAGGCCGGCCGCCAGCAGGCCGAGCAGCGCCAGCCACAGCCGGTGGGCGATCAGCCACAGCGGTCCGAACAGCATGGCAGCCCAGCTGAAGCCGTCGCGGACGAAGACGATGCGGTCGGCGTTGTCGTCATCGGGGGGCGGCGGAGCATAGACGGCATAGATGGTCATGAGGCGGTCCTTTCAGGCCTCGAGAACACCTTTGGTCGACGGCACGCGGCCGGCCTCGGCCGGGTCGATGGCCACGGCCTGGCGCAGCGCCCGCGCCAGCGCCTTGAAGCAGCTTTCGGCGATGTGATGATCGTTGGCGCCGTAGAACGTCTCGATGTGCAGCGTCAGGCCGGCGTTGAAGGCGAAGGCCCGGAACCATTCTTCGACCAGCTGGGTGTCGAAGGTGCCGATCTTGGCGGTGGCGAAGGTGGTGCGGAACACCAGGTAGGGCCGGCCGGAAATGTCGATGGCGCAGCGGCTCAGCGTCTCGTCCATCGGAACGGCCACGTCAGCGTAGCGGGTGATGCCGGCCTTGTCGCCAAGGGCCTTGCGGAAGCACTGGCCAAGGGCGATGCCGACATCCTCCACCGTGTGGTGGTCGTCGATGTGGGTGTCGCCGCGCGCCTTCACCGTCAGGTCGATGTGGCCGTGACGGGCGATCTGGGTCAGCATGTGGTCGAAGAAGCCGACGCCGGTGGCGATGTCGGCGCTGCCGCTGCCGTCGAGATCGAGCGCGACGCTGATCTCGGTTTCCTTGGTGAGGCGCGAAACGGACGACTGGCGCATGGCGGTTCCCTGAACCCCTGTTGGTTCTATCAAGCGGTTCTAGCAAGCGTCAGGCGAAATGAAAACAGCCGATGTCGCCGCTCACGCCGGCGTTTGCGCCGCCGGGCCGGCGGCGAGCCGGTCGGCCGCCCAGGCCGCCGCCTCGCGCACCCACGGGTCGGCGTCGCGCCGCAGCGGTTCGAGGCTGGCGCGCAGGGCCGGATCGCCACTGTTGCCGATGGCGATGGCGACGTTGCGCACGAAGCGGTTGCGGCCGATGCGCTTGATGGGCGAGGCCGAGAACAGGGCGCGGAAGCCGGCGTCGTCGAGGCCGGCGAGTTCGGTGAGCCGTGGGGCCCTGAGGTCGTCGCGGGCCACCAGCTTGGCCTCGCGGGCGGCGGACGCGAAGCGGTTCCAGGGGCAGACGGCCAGGCAGTCGTCGCAGCCGTAGACGCGGTTGCCGATGGCGGCGCGGAACTCCAGCGGGATCGGACCGTCGTGCTCGATGGTCAGGTAGGAGATGCAGCGACGGGCGTCGAGCTCGTAGGGCGCCGGGAAAGCCGCGGTGGGGCAGGCGTCGAGGCAGCGTTGGCACGAGCCGCAACAGTCGATGGCCGGCGCGTCGGCCGGCAGTACCGCTTCCGCCAGGATGACCCCGAGCACCAGCCACGAGCCGTAGGCGCGACTGACGAGGTTGGTGTGCTTGCCCTGCCAGCCGATGCCGGCGGCGGCGGCCAGCGGCTTTTCCATGAGCGGCGCCGTGTCGACGAACACCTTGACGTCGCCGCCGTAGTCGCGGCCGATCAGGCCGGAGATCTCTTTGAGCTTGCCCTTGACCACGTCGTGATAGTCGCGGTGGCGGGCGTAGACGGAGATGTTGCCGACGCCGGGCCGGCCGAGGTTGGCGAGGGCGTCCTCGTCCGGGCCGTAGTTCATGGCCAGCACCACCGCCGAGCGGGCGGTCGGCCAGAGATGCCGGGGGTCGGTGCGGCGGTGCAGGGTTTCGACCAGCCAGTCCATGCTGCCGTGGCGGCCGAGGGCAACAAAGCTGGCAAGCCGGCGTCCGGCCGCCACCGCCGCTTCCACCGGTGCCACGCCGATGGCGGCGAACCCGAGATCGTGGGCGCGTTGGCGGAACATCGTCCCCCTCGTGTCGGTTCGCAGGGTGAGACGGCTCAGAAATCGAGATCGGTGTAGATGGGCGAGGCCGGCAGTCCCTGGACCCGGTCGGACAACAGCGCCCGGAAGCTCGGCCGCGACTTGATGCGGGCGTACCAGTACTTGGCGTTGAGGTCCTCGTCCCACGGCACTTCGCCGAGATAGTCGACCACCGACAGCTGGGCGGCGGCGATCAGGTCGGCGAAAGTCATACGCTCGCCCGACAGCCAGTTGCGCGAGCCGGCCAGCCAGCCGATGTAGTGCAGGTGATGCTTGATGTTGGCGCGGGCGACGCGCAGCACCTGATTGTCCGGCGAACCGCCGCCGAGCGCCGCCGGCAGTTCGAGCTTGAAGATCTTCTCGTGGGCGAAATACTGCGTCGCCTCGTCATGGGTCTTGTGGGCGAACCAGTCGACCAGCCGCCGCATCTCCGCCCGCGCCTCCGGGTGGTTGGGCATCAGCCGGTGTTCGCCGAGGCTGTAGCCGCGCGTCTCGTCGACGTATTCCATGATCGGGAAGATGCCGACGATGGGCGGGCCGTCATTTTCGGTCAGCACCGGCACGGTGGCGGCCGGATTGAGGGCGAGGAACTCGGCACGGCGCTCCCACACCCGTTCGTAGACCAGCTCGACCTTGACTTCATGCTCGGCCAGCATCAGCCGGACGAACCGCGACGCGGGGGAGAACGGATGATGGTAGAGTGTCAGCATGAACCACCCGCACAAGCGGACTGGGGCGAGCCCGACCGCGCCAGACCGAAGACCCAGTTCCAACGCCCGGCGTTCCGGCCCGGAAGGCGTTGCAATTGACGTTGCCGACCGATAATGGCCACAATCGTCGGCGCACCGCGTTCGTTCGCCATCGATAACCGGATGTCACGAATTAGCCTGCATATAGAGCCATTGCCAATCCTGAACAATCGGTTTCCGCGGACCGGGGGCGTCTCTTCCTGGCCGCGACTTCAACGGGAAAGTCGCTTCCAATGGATGTGATCGTGCTTTTCAAGGCGCTGCTGCTCGGCATCATCGAGGGCATTACCGAGTTTCTGCCCATTTCCTCGACCGGTCACCTGATCATCGCCGAGGAGTGGCTGGGCCACCGCTCGGACATGTTCAACATCGTCATCCAGGCCGGCGCCATCCTGGCCGTCACCGTCATCTACTGGCCGCGCCTGATGTCCTTCCTCACCGGCTGGCGCGATCGCGAGACCCGCGACTACCTGCTGAAGCTCATCGCCGCCTTCCTGGTGACGGCCGTGCTCGGCCTCATCGCCAAGAAGCTCGGCTTCAAGCTGCCCGAATCCGTGACGCCCATCGCCTGGGCCCTGATCATCGGCGGCGTCTGGATGTTCGTCGCCGAAGAGGTCGCCGCCCGCCGGCCCGAAAGCACCCGGGTCAGCTGGCTGGTAGCCATCGTCGTTGGCCTCGCTCAGGTGATCGCCGGCATCTTCCCGGGCACCTCGCGCTCGTCCTCCACCATCTTCGCCGCCATGCTGCTCGGCACCGGCAATCGCGCCGCCGCCACCGAGTTCGCCTTCCTGGTCGGCATTCCCACCATGTACGCGGCCAGCGCCTTCGAGCTCCTGGGCACGCTCAAGGACGGCGGCGCCGCCGGTGAGGACTGGCTGGCGCTGATCGTCGCCTTCATCGCCTCGGCCGTCACCGCCTTCGTCGCCGTCAAGTGGCTGCTCGGCTTCATCCAGGGCCACCGTTTCACCTCGTTCGCCTTCTACCGCATCGGTCTCGGCTTCCTGCTGTTCGCCCTGGTCGAGCTTGGACTGGTAACCTGATCGGCAGCAACGCGTTTTGGGGGCCGGCATGCGGCTATTCGTCTTCGGTCTTGGTTACAGCGGTCAGGCGGCAGTGCGTCGTCTGGCGCCGGCGGCGGTGACGGCCACCACCCGTTCGGCCGATAAGGCGGCCCGGCTGGCCGGTGTCGCCGACATGCGGCTCTGGGACGGGGTCGCCGGCGACGGGCTGCCGCTCGAAGGGACGAGCCATCTGCTCGTCACCGTGGCGCCGCGCGAAGGCGAGGGCGGTGGCGATCCGGTGCTGGCCGCCTTCGGTGACCGTCTGGCCGGTCTGGCCGGTCTCCGCTCGGTGGTCTATCTGTCGACGGTCGGCGTCTACGGCGATCACGCCGGCGCCTGGGTCGACGAGGACAGTCCCTGCCGGCCGGTCAGCCGGCGCTCGGTGGCGCGCCTCGCCGCCGAACGGCAATGGTTCGATTTCTCGGCGCGGTCCGGCGTGCCGGTGGCCGTGTTGCGGCTGTCGGGCATCTACGGTCCCGGCCGCAACGCCTTCTGCAACCTCGCTGACGGCACGGCGCGTCGGCTCGTCAAACCCGGACAGGTGTTCAACCGCATCCACGTCGACGACATCGCCGCCGCCGTCGCCGCCGCCTTCGAACGCCGGGCACACGGTGTCTTCAACGTTACCGACGACGAACCGGCGCCGCCACAGGACGTGGTGGCCTATGCTGCCGAACTGATGGCTATCGAGCCGCCGCCGCTGGTCGATTTCGCCACGGCTGAGCTGACACCGATGGCGCGCAGCTTCTATGGCGAGAACAAGCGGGTGGCCAATGGCCGCAGCAAACGCCTGCTCGGGCTCGACTACGCCTATCCCGATTACCGGGTGGCGCTACGAACGCTGTGGGAGAAGGGGTGGAGGGGTTAGGCAGCCGCCCGAAAAGTTGTCAGACTTTTCGGACCGTCGGCGGCCTGAGCCCTGCCGGAAGCGATCGGCTCTCGGCGGGGGCCCTTCGGGCTCGGTTCAGGCGAGGCGGCGCGACGTCTCGCGCACGCGGGCGGTCTCGGCATTGATGGTGGCCGAAGCGCTGGTGATTTCCTTGATCGCCGAGACGACGCTTTCGACACCGCGAGCGGCGGTCTGCATGTTGCCCGACATGCTCTGCGTCACCGAGGCCTGCTCCTCGACCGCCGTGGCGATCGACGACGACACGTCGTTGATGCGGGCGATGGTCGAGGCGATGCCGCCGATGGCGCCAACCGCTTCGTTGGTGATGGCCTGCACCGAGGCGATCTCGTTGCCGATCTCGTCGGTGGCCTTCGAGGTCTGCGAAGCCAGTTGCTTGACCTCGGAGGCGACGACGGCAAAGCCCTTGCCCGCTTCGCCGGCCCGTGCCGCCTCGATGGTGGCGTTGAGGGCCAGAAGGTTGGTCTGGGCGGCGATGTTGTTGATGAGCTCGACCACCTGGCCGATCTTCTGGGCGGCGGCGGCGAGACCGGAGATGACCTTGTTGGTCTGATCGGCCTGAGTGACGGCCTCTTCCGAGATCGACAGGGCAAACGCCACCTGGCGGCTGATCTCGGCCACCGAGGCGGCCAGTTCCTCGGCGCCAGCGGCGACGGCCTGGACGTTGCTCGACGTCTCCCCCGACGCCATTTCGGCCGCTTCGGCCCGGCCGTGCGACGTCGAGATCAGCGTGCCGACCTCGGCGAGGGCGGTGTCGATCTCCTTCTGCGCCAGCTGGCGACGCATGCGGTCGGCCACCATCTCGGTGATGTCGGTGGCGAACTTCACCACCTTGAACGGCTTGCCGTCGAAGTCGAGGATCGGGTTGTAGGTCGCCTGGATGTAGACCTCGCGACCGCCCTTGCCGATGCGCTTGAACTCGGCCGACTTGAACTTGCCGGCCCGTAGATCGTCCCAGAACAGCCGGTAGGCAGCGTTGTTGCGTTCGGCGGGGTCGACGAACATCGAGTGGTGCTTGCCGACGATCTCGTCGCGGCTGTAGCCGAGGGCGTTGAGGAAGTTGGCGTTGGCGTCGATGACGGTACCGTCGAGTTGGAACTCGATGATGGCCTGCGACCGGCTGAGGGCTGCCAGCTGGCCGGCGACGTCGGCGTCGGCGAGCTTGCGCGCCGTGACGTCGGTGGCGAACTTGATGACGCGATAGGGCTTGCCGTTGCGGCCGAGGATCGGCGTGTAGGTGGCCTGGATCCAGACTTCTTTGCCAGCCTTGCCCAGGCGCTTGAATTCGGCGGTCTGGGCCTTGCCTTCGCCGAGGGCGCGCCAGAAGCGGCCGTAGTCGTCCGACTTGGCATAGGCTGTGTCGACGAACATCGAGTGATGCTTGCCGGCGATCTCCTCCAGCCGGTAGCCCATCAGCCCGAGAAAGCCGTCGTTGGCGTCAATGATCTTGCCGGACATGTCGAATTCGATCACCGCCTGCGAATGCTCGAGCGCGGTCACGATATTACGGGCATGTGAAAAATGCGCCCACATGGGCAGATCCTCCCAATAGCGATCCTGATAAAATCAGCTAGTTGAGACTGCTTCCAAATGCTGAAAAACCAGTAAATTTCAAATATTTACAACGTCCGGATAGGTAACGTTCGGCGCATGCACGGTAGGCGGTTTATGTCATTGTAAAAAATGCCTAGTGCTTTTCCCTCTCCGAAAGAACGGGCCGCGGCTTACTCGCTTTCCGAGATGGTCCTGAAGGGGCGCTTGCCGTCGGGATCGCCGGCGATGGCCGTGCGGACGACGCGGTCGGCGAGGCCGGGCCGGCGGATGGTCAGCTCGAGTTCGATGATGATCGCCGGACGACCGGCCGCCGCCAGCTTGCCGCAGGGCTGGACCAGTTGTTCGATGCGCGCCTGTCGGTCGTCGTCGAGCGGCGTCCGCAGCGTGACGATGAGGCGGGCCGAGCGGCTGTCGAGGCCGGGGATGACGGCCAGCACCCGCTCGGGGGCGGCGAGGACGTCGATGACGCCGGCCGGGTTGTCGACGGTGAAATACGGCTTGAGCCGGGCCGCGTCGTCGGCCGAGACGCCGGCGATGTGGCCGATCTCGTCGACCGACAGGAACGCATGGTTGGGCGGCGTCCACGGCAACCGTCCCTGGCGGTAGGCGGTGGCCTCGGCACCGTCGGGGCCGGGCGTGTCGTCGTCGTCGCGCCAGTCGATGACGCGGGCGGCGAAGGCGCCGGGCTTCATGCCCTTGGCGCCGGAGGCGGCGTAGGCATTGGCGATCAGTGCCGGATCGGAGGCGTTGAGATCGATGCGGCCGGCCGGGTTGGTCACCGCCAGGCGGACGCTGCCGGCATCGAGCCGAATCTCCTGGCCGTCGACGTCGCTGACCCGCAAGCCGGCCAGCAGCAGCTCGTAGGCCGCCGCCTCCTTGGCCGCCTGGATCAGGCTGCGTTCGCTGAGGTCGTTGCGGGCGGCAAGGCCGGCGGCGACGTTGGCGCGGGCGATCAGCACCAGCGCTGCCACCAGCGCTGCCAGCACCGCCAGCACCGCCAGCACGCTGACCATGACGAACCCGGAGCGTCTGTCGGCGCGGGTCATGGCTGGCCTCCCGGCTGGTTGGCGGCGGCGGCAGGCGGCACGCGGCGACCGCCCAGCGAGCAATAGGCGCTGGGCGTTCGGGAGTTGGTCGAACGGGCGCAGGCCGGTTCGACTTCGGCCCTGACCGGCAGTCGGCGGACGGCCAGCGCCGTGCCGTCCTTGGCCATCAGGGCGATGACGATGGCCGCCGGCAGGGCGTCGGGCGGATCCCAGTTGGCGAGCATGGCCTCGTCGCCGGTCGGCCGCTGCTCGACATAGGCAAGGCGCCAGGCCCCGAACGGGGCCACCAGTTCGCGCGACGCCCCGAAGCGCAGCTGGGTGAGGCCGGTGAGGCCGGTGGGCGCGGCGGCTTCGGCCCGCAGCAGCCGGGTGTCGTCGGCGATCTGGTAGGCGACGGCGACGAGCTCGCCCGGCTGGTCGGCGTTGCGGCGGACGAACATCAGCCGGTCGGCGCGGCCGACGAACATGAAGTCGCCCTCACCGGCCCAGCGGGCCCGCACCAGCGCGTCGACGTCGCGCGCCACCACGTCGATGGTGCGGGCCACGCGCTCGTGCTGCTCGACCAGCTCGGCGCCGCGATGGCCGGCGCGCAGCAGCGTGCCGACGAGGCCAGCCAGCACCGCGATGACCAGTCCGGCGATGGCCAGCGTCGCCAGCGCCTCGACGAGCACATAACCGGCGCGCGCCGGCCGCCGGCTCATGGCGCCCTCGCCACGAGCCGGATGCTGTCGGCGCTGGCCACCGGGCCGGTCGCCGCCAGCACGGTGACGCGGAGGTGCAGCGGCACGAAGGCCGGCGGCGCCGCGGCCTTGCCGTCCGGAAGCGGCGGTTCGAGGGCGGCGAGTTCCATGCGCCAGCGGAAGCCATAGCGCTGGCCGGTGAAGCTGCCGGGACCGGTGATGCTGCTGCCGAGCGGGCTTTCGATCAGTTCGGCGGCCAGCCGCGCCGCGTCGGCCCGCGTCGAGGCCCCATCGGCGGCGAGCCGGGCCCCGACGAGGGCCCGTGTCACCACCACCAGCACCACCGACAGCACCAAGAGCGCCGCCAGCACTTCGACGAGGGTGAAGCCGCCGGCCGGCCGCCGCCGTGTCATGGCCGTGTCCTGACGATGTCGACGGCGCCGGACAGGCCGTTGACGCGTACGCCATAGCCTTGGCGTGCCTCGCTCAGCACGACGACCGCGTCACTGGCCCGGCCGTCGGGCAGGAAGGCGATGCCGTCGCCGCCGTCGGCGAGCCGCAGGCTCAGGTTGGCCGGTACCGACACCGTCGCCGTCGAAGCCCCCGACACCACCTGCCGGCCGGCAACGTCGATGCGCGTCATCACCAGCCGCTGCTGGCGGGCGGCATATTCGCGGTCGGCCCGCAGCAGGGCGGCGATGTCGTAGGCGATGACATGGCTGTCGCGCCCCGGCAGCACGCGCGGCAACGCCAGGGCGGCGACCAGGGCCACCACCAAGAGCGCCACGGCCATTTCGATGAGCGTGAAACCGTCGCGCCGGCGGCGGGATTCACTCGTTGGAGATGTCGGCGCCATCGCCGGTTCCGCCCTTCTTGCCGTCGGCGCCGAGCGAGGTGATGGTGTAGGGCGCCTTCTGACCCGGCGTCTTGTAGTCGTAAGGGTTGCCCCAGGGATCGGCGGGAATGGTGTCCTTGCTGGTGTAGGGACCAGACCAGTTGGCGAGCCCGGCCGGCCGTTTGACCAGCGCCCCCAGCCCTTCCGACGTCGTCGGGTAGCGACCGGCGTCGAGGTAGAACAGGTCGAGGGCGGTGGCGAAGGATTCGATCTGCAGCCGCGCCGCCTTTTCCCGCGACGACGTCAGGTAGCCGATGACGCGCGGCCCGACCAGACCCATCACCAGGCTGAGGATGACCAGCACCACCAGCAGTTCGACCAGCGTGAAGCCGGCCCGGCGGTCGCGCCGCGTCCGGCGCCGCGTCTGGCGGAGGGGAGGGCATCCTTGGTCGATGAACGGCATGCGCGTGATCCTATACCAGCAGGTCGTTGACGGATATGAGCGCCGTCATGACCGAAACGATCAGCCAGGCGACCATCAGGCTGACGGCGATCATCATCGCCGGTCCCAGGATGGCCGTCAGGCGGGAAAGGGCCGTCTCGAGCTTCAGCTCGTAGAAGCCGCCGACGCGGTCGGCGCTGTCGGCGAGCCGTCCCGCTTCCTCGCCGACGCGCAACATCTGCACTACGTGGCCGGGCAGGAGTATGCGCTTGGCCAGCGCTTCGGACAAGCGCCGCCCCTGGCGCACGTCGGCGATCACCTTGTCGACTTCGTCGGCCGCCGTCCGCGTCCGCGTCAGGCCGCGGATGAGGCCGAGCGTGGTGGAGATGTCGACGCCGTTGCGCGTCAGCACCGCCAGCGTGCGGCAGAAGGTCAGTGTCAGGTCGTAGACGACGATGGTCCGTGTCACCGGCAGCCGGGCGAAGAGGGCCAGCCAGAGCGAGCGGCCGCGCCCCAGCCGGCCGATGATGACGACGGCGATCAGCAGGCCGATGGCGCCGGCGGCGAGGAGGTCGAGGTTGTCGCGGAAGAAGCGCGACAGGGCGAACAGCCGCGCCGTCGACGGTGCCAGCTTGTCGCGGAAGCCCGACAGCGCCCCCTCGAACTGCGGCACGACGTAGAGCATGACGAAGCACAGCACGGCGCCGGCGGCGGCCATCAGGAACACCGGATAGGAGATGGCCGATACCAGCTTGCGCTTCAGCCGCTCGACGCGCTGGCGTTCGCGGGCGATGTCGCCGAGCGCCGCCGCCAGGCGGCCGGAGGCCTCGGCCACCTCGATGGTCTTGACGTACATCGGCGGAAACAGGTCGGGATAGTCGGCCAGCGCCTGGCTGAGACTCTTGCCGCCGGCCAGTCCGACGCCGAGGTCGCGGATCAGTCGCTGCAGCCAGCGCCGGGTCTCCATCTGCGCCAGGATCGACAGCGCTTCGTCAAGCACGACGTCGCCGTCGATCAGCATGGCGAGATCGACGGTGAAGGCGGTGATGTCCTCGGCGCGCGGCTCGGGTGTCAGCAGGTCGCGCCAGCCGCGCCGGCGGGCCGCCGCCTGTCCGGCCTGGATCGACACCGGCATCAAGCCCATGTGCTCGAGATGCTGACCGACCTCGGCCGTTGAGCGCGCCTCCATGCGGCCTCTGACCAGCCGGCCGCCGGCATCGAGCGCCTGATAGTCGAAGAGGCCGGTCATCCGACCCCTCCGCCGAGCAGGGCCATCAGCGCGAATCCGTCGGGATCGACGAGTTCGACCGCCACGATCAGCGGCGCCAGCAGCGCGCCGAGCGGCAGGCGGGCGTCGCGGCGGCGCAGGACGAGCGCGAACACCAGCAGGCCGGCGAGCGCCGCCAGGAACAGCGCCACCGACAGGCCCTCAACGCCGATGGCCAGCGTTCCGGCCGCCGCCAGCTTGACGTCGCCGAGCCCGAGGCCGTCGTAGCCGCGCCGGCGGTACCAGACCTCGCGCACGGCATAGAACAGGCCGCCAATGATCAGCGCCTGAACGACCATGACCAGCGTCGTCAACAGCGGCGCGTCGCCGAGCGTCAGCCGGCGGGCGAGGCCGGCGAGGCCGATCAGCACCGAGGCGCCGTCGGCAATGGTCAGAGTGCGGACGTCGCTGACGACGATCCAGCCGGCCGCGCCAACGCTGGCGATCAGCGCCGCCGCGGCGACGCCGCCGGTCTGCGGCCACAGCCCGGCGGTCACGGCGAGGGCCAGGCCGACCACCGCCGCCACACCGTCCGCGAGGAGGTCGAGCCGGCCGGTCATGGCGTCAGGGCGCCTTGGTCTCGCGGCCGCTCAGCGCCCACATGCGGGCCCTGAGGTCCTCGGCCACCGTCTGGGCGTCGTCGCTGGAATGGATGATCGTCGGCTTGATCAGCACCACGAGTTCGGAGCGCTTGCCGGTCTTGCTGTTGGTGCTGGTGGCGTCGCCGATGATCGGCAGGCGGGCCAGCAGCGGCAGACCGGAACGGTCCTTGGATTTCTGCGTGGTGATCAGGCCGGCCAGCACCACCGTCTGGCCCGACACCACGGAAATCTGGCTGGAGACGCTGCGTTTGGAGAACGTCGGGTTGAGCGTCGAGGTCGTGTTGGTGACGTCGGAGATCTCCTGCGCCACCTTCATCGTCACCGAGCCGTTGTCGCCGATGCGCGGCGTCACCTTGAGGATGATGCCGGTCGAGCGATATTCCACCTGCGTCGACGTCGTGCCACCGTCGGTGGTGGCGGTGCCGATCTCCACCGGTACGTCGTTGCCGACCTGCAGGTTGGCCGTCTGGTTCTCCATCACCACCAGCGACGGCGACGACAGTACCTCGACGTCGGTGACCTTGTTGAGCGCCGAGACAATCAGATTCGGGTTGGAGTTCGAGCCCATGATGAAGTTGAAGCCCGAGCCGAGATTGCTGGCCGCCAGGCCGGCGCCGGGCATGCCGACGCCGAGGTTGGCGTCCTTGAAGTAATACTGGACGCCATATTCCAGCTTGTCGTTGAGCGTCACCTCGGCGATCGTCGCCTGGATGGCCACCTGATACGGCTGGGCGTCGAGCCGCTGCAGCGCCGCCAGCACCTGCTTGTAGGTCTCTTGGTCGGTGTAGGTGACGACGGTGTTGTTGGCCATGTCGGCGGAAATGCGGATGTTGGGCTGGTTCTGCGCCTGCCCGGACGTCAGGTCGATGACGTCGGGCGCCGCCTTGGCCGTGGTGTCGCCGCCGCCGCCCGTGCCGTCCGAACTGGCGCCGGTGACGTCGTCGATGGGCGCCTCGGTGCTGTTGGCCTGGTTGCTGGAGTTCGAGCCGGTGTCGGTCGTCGACGAGGACGACGACGAACCCGACGTCGACGCGCCCATCTTGGCCGAAAGGCCGGTGTCGCCGGAGAACGCCGGCTTGCCGGCGCTGCCGCCGGCCGAGAACAGGCTCGACAGCACCTTGGCTAGTTCCGAGGCATCGCGGTACTGCGGCCGGTAGACGAAGACGTTCTGCTGCACCGACGACGCCTGGCCGTCGAGACGGCGCACCCAGGTGCCGGCCCGGCCGATCAGCGTCGTGTTCTTGGACACCACCAGCACCGCCTTGAGCCGGTCGATCGGCTGGAACTGGATGACGCCGTTGGCCGTGTTGGCGGCGTCGAAGATGCGCTCGAGCTCCTTGACCACGGCGGCCGGCGACGATTGCTTGAGCTCGAAGATGCCGACGCTCTGGCCGGCCATCCAGTCGCCGTCGAACGACAGCGCCGTCTTCACCACCTCGGCCCGCTTGGCTCCGGGGCCGGAAATGACCAGCGCGTTGCGGGTGCTGTCGATGCGGATGCCCTCGGCGTCGGCGACGAAGCCGCCGAGCAGGCTGTTCATCGTCTTGACCGACACGAAGCGTAGCGGCACCACCGACACGCCGTAGCCCGGCGTGGTGCGGGCCCCGACGTCGAGGGCGCCGGCGTTGACGCCGACGCTGGTGATATTGTAGCTGCCGCCCTGCTTGACCATGGCAAAGCCCTGGGCGGCCAGCACCGATTCCAGCGTGGCCAGGAGATCGTTGCGGGCCACCGGCTGGGCCGAGGCAACGGTGATGGTGCCGGTCACGTCGGGATTGATGGTGTAGTTGAGCTTCAGCGCTTCGCCGAGCACGGCGCGGACGACGTCCTTGACGTCGGCGTCCTCGAAGTTGAGGCGATAGGCTTCGGCGTCGCTCATGTCCGTCGACGCGCCGGCGGCATTGCCGCCGCTGGCGGGCGCGCCCGGCTGGCTGGTACCTTCCGGCCCGTAGATGCGGCCGTTGGCCGTGCCGCCGACCGCGATCAGCCCCTGCGCCGAGGCATGAACCGGCTTGGGCTGGCGCGCTCGCAGATCGCCGAACACGCCGGCCTCGAATACCGATCCCCGATTGGCGGGCTCCGTGTCCAGGGCAGCGCAAGCGGCCAGGCTGACGAAACTCGCTACAATCAGCGGGAGCCTGGCGCTCCAATTCACCATGCGACACCAACCTGACGACTGGAGAGAACCTGTCCCGACCTCACGTCGCCCCCGCGACGACAACGCAATCGTTAATGAAAGATAAATAGCAGGGAGGGCAGATCCCGCGCCACTAAAAAAGATGCGGCGGGGGAACGAAGCGGCGAACGGCCTGTGCAAAGAGTGGTTGCGCGACAACAGTGTCAGCCGCTAGTGGTTCAATTCTGGCGTTTGTAGCCGGCCCTTGCCGGTCGGCGTGCAACTGTCCGAATCGCTCCTCTAGTGCATTTGCCGCGCCCATGCGATGATGCGGCCAGGGGAAAGGCCTGCGATTCAAAGAGTTGGGCAGAGCCTGCCGATCGGCCCGGCCGGCGTCTGTACCGCGGGCGCCCGCCCCGCCGTGGAGGAACCGATGGCCTCGATTTCGCCGCCGCCCGCTGGCGGTTCGTTCGCCGACTATCTCGCCGCCCGCGGCCTCGGCCGCCGTTCGGTGCCCGGCGAGCGGTCCGAAGCGGTGAAGGCCGAGGATCTCTGGCGCAGCGGCGCCGTTGCCGCCGCCGAACTCGCCGACGCCATGGCCGCCTTCTACCGTTTGCCGCGCCTGTCCTTCCAGGATGTCGCCGGCTGTCCCGTCGCCATCGGTGATCTCTCCTCACGCTTTCTGCGCGAGACGGCCGCCTTTCCCTTCGAGCGTCAGGACGAGATCTGGCTGGCCGTCGCCGACGCCGGCCGCGACGAGGCCATCGCCGCCATCCGTCTGGCCCTTGGCCGCGCGGCGCCGCTCGCCATCGTCTCCTTTGAAGACATTGACCTGCTGTTCGAGCGGGCGGCCGCCGACACCGGTGCCGTCGTCATCGCCGACGATGAGGCGGCGGCGGACGCCGTCGACATGTCCGATTCGGTCGAGACGCTGCAGGATCTGGCGCGCGGCGCCCCCATCGTCCGCATCATCGACGACCTGCTGGAGCGCGCCGTTGCCCAGGGGGCGACCGACATCCACCTCGAAACCGGCCGCGATGCGCTGCGCGTCCGCCTGCGCGTCGACGGTCATCTCCGTCAGGACCAGACCTTTGCCCGGCCGATGGCGCCGGCCTTGATTTCGCGCGTCAAGATCCTGTCCGGCCTCGACATCGCCGAGCGGCGCCTGCCGCAGGACGGTCGCGCCAACGTCCGCGTCGGCACCCAGGAGGCCGACCTGCGCGTCGCCATCGCGCCGACGCTGTACGGCGAGGCGGCGGTGCTGCGCATCCTGCTGAAGGACAGCCGGCTGCTGGAACTGACGCGCATCGGCATGACCGAGGCCGACCAGCAGCGCTTCCGCGCCCTGCTCGGCGAGCCGCACGGCATGCTGGTCGTCACCGGTCCCACCGGCTCGGGCAAGACGACGACGCTCGCCACGGCGGTGTCGATGCTCAACGATCCCTCGCGCAAGATCATGACCGTCGAGGACCCGATCGAGTACCAGATCCCCGGCGTGCACCAGACCCAGGTCAAGCCGGCCATCGGTCTCGATTTCGCCGCCGCCCTGCGCTCGTTCCTGCGCCACGACCCCGACATCATCATGGTCGGCGAAATGCGCGACCGGCCGACGGCGCAGATCGGCATCCAGGCGGCGCTCACCGGCCATCTGGTGCTGACGACGCTGCACACCAACACCGCCGCCGACGCCATCGTCCGCCTCGTCGACATGGGCGTCGAGCCCTATCTCATCGCCTCGACGCTGCGCGGCGTGCTCGGCCAGCGCCTGGTCCGGCGGCTGTGCGAGCGCTGCAGCCGGCCGAGCGAGCGGGAAGCGGCCATCGCCGGCGACGTCGCGGCGGCGCGTGGCTATGCCCTGCCACCGGGGGCGGCCTTCCGCGGTCCGGTCGGCTGCGAAGCCTGCGGCCACACCGGCTATCGTGGCCGCATCGGCATCTTCGAGGTTCTGGCCGTCGACGATGCCCTGCGGGCGCTCATCCGGCGCGAGCCCGACCAGGACCGTGTCGTCGCCGCCGCCCGTCAGCGCGGCATGACCACCATGCTCGAGGATGGCCTGGCCAAGTCGGCGGCCGGGCTGACTTCGATGGAGGAGGTGCTGCGTGCCACTGGCTGAAGGCAGACCTTGTCCAGGGGGCGCGTGCCCATGCTATGTTCGGCCGGTCGGTGACGGGCCGGCGCCAATCGGAACCTGAAACGACGTGATCCAGCCTCTCCGTTCCCTGCTTGCCCTGTTCGACGTCTTTGTCGATGGCCTCGCCCCACTGGTGGGGCGGCTGGCGGCCGGCCGGCGCTGGATCGCCGTCGAGGATGGCGACGGCTTCGCGCTGCATCGGGCCGAGGCCGGGGCGACGCGCTGCCTTGGCCGGCTGGCGCCCGGCGTGCCGGCCGATCGCGCCCTGCTGGCCGCCCGTTCCGGTCGCATTGAACTGCGCCTCGATCCGGCGTGCATCCTGAAGCGGACGCTCAACCTGCCGGCGGCCGGTGGCGCCTACGTCGACGCCATCATCGAGCACCGGCTCGAACGCCTGACGCCCTGGCGCGCCGACAAGCAGGTCTACGGCTACCTCGTCCGCCCCGAAGCCGGCGTCGACGGCTCGCTGGCCGTCGATTTTGCCGCCGCCGCCAGCGACACGGTCGAGACCGCCCGCGCCCGTCTCGCCGCCTTCGGGCTGTCGGCGTCGGCGGTGGGCAGCGCCGCCGAGCCGCTGCCGAGCCCGCTGGCCATCGATCTCTGGCGTGGCCGCGCCGACGTTGGCCGGACGCGGCTGCGCCGCATCATCGCCATCGCCCTCATCGCCCTGTTCGCCACGCTGGTGCCGGCCGTCCTCCTCAGCCAGTACCTGCTGGTCGCCGCCACCAGCGACAGCGCCGATCTCGACGCCCGCCTCGCCGTCAAGCAGTCGATTCTGCGCCGCGCCGTCGGCGTCGGCGCCGGTGAGGGCCGCGACCGCCAGCTCATCGCCGCCAAGACCGACGCCGGCTCGATGGCGCTGCTGGTCGATCATCTGGCCGCCATCGTCCCCGACGACACCTATCTGCGCGAGCTCAGCGTCGAGGGCGAGCGCGTGCGCCTCACCGGCCGGTCGGCCAACGCCCCGGCGCTGATCGGCCTCCTGGAAGCCGATCCGCTGCTGGCCGGCGTCGCCTTCGCCGCCCCGGTCACCCGCGCCGACGACGGCCGCCAGGATTTCGACATCACGGCGGTGCGCGAGACGCCGCCGCCGACGGGAGGGACGCCATGACCGCTCGCCCGCGCCTGGCGGCCATCGCCGCCCTTGCCCTGTTCGTGGCCCTGCCGCTGCTGCTCGCCGCCCTCACGGCCAGCAATCTCCTGCGCCTTGCCGCCGCCGACGATCTCGTCGGCCGTCAGCGCGGCCTCATCGCCGAGTTCGACCGCCGGCTCGGCCGGCTGGCTTCCGGTGCCGGGCCGGCTGTGGACACTTCGGCCATCTACGTCCGGGCCGGCAATCCGGCTCTGGCCGCCGCCGATCTGCAGCAGCGCCTCGGCGCGCTGGTCGCGGCGGCCGCCGGCACGGTGATCGAGACGCAGGTCGAGCCGGCCGCCGAGGGCGCCCCGGCCGACGAGGTGCGCATGCGCCTCGCCGTCGACGTCGACAACGTCGGCCTCGCCGGCCTGCTCGCCGCCGTGGAGAACGGTCTGCCGCTGATGTTCGTCGATGCGCTGTCCATCCGGGCGGCGGCGGCGTCGGGCGAGGCCACCGACAATCCGCGCCTGCGGGCCGAAATGGTCGTCCGCGCTGCCTGGAAATCGCCATGACCGCCCGCCCGCTCCTCCGCCTCGCGCTGCCGCTGTGCATCGTCGGCCCGCTCGTGACGGGAGCGGCGGTGGCCGACGATCGCGCCCTGCTCAACGCCCTGTCCGACCTCGGTCCCGACCGCCTCGCCGCCTTCGTCAGCCGGCCGCTGTTTGCCCCGTCGCGCCACGCCGCCGCCGAGCCGGCGGCCGAGCCGAGCCCCGACCCGGCGGCCACCCCGCCGCCCGATACGGAAGCGGCGCCGCCGAGCCTGCATCTCACCGGCATCATCGAATCCGGCTCCGACGTCGCGGCCTTTGCCCGTGACGGCGAAACGCCGTTGACGCTGCGGCTGGGCGATGCCGTCGGCGACTGGACGGTGAGCGCCATCGACGCCACGACGCTGACGCTGACGCTGGGGGACCGCAGCGCCGATTTCCGCCTGTTCGAGCCCAAATCCGATGCCGCCGCCGAGCCGGCGGCCGACGACGCCGTCGCTCCTGAGGGCAGCGATGCCACCGATGGCGCCGACGCCGATACCCCGGCCGACGACGCCACCGCCGACCAGGACGCCCCGGCGCCGGAGGGCACGGACGCAGCGCCGGAGGGCACGGACGCAGCGCCGGAGGGCGCGGACGCTGCGCCGGAGGGCACGGACGCTGCGCCGGCGACCGACGCTCCCGACCCGATCGACACCGAACAATGATGCTTTCTGG
>CALMMQ010000056.1 GCA_937868725.1 uncultured Pleomorphomonas sp. | reverse complement strand
CTGAGACGCCTGCCGTTGACGTCGACGATGCTGTACTGCGACGTGCCCTGATAACTATAGGAGATGCCGAGGCCCATGCGCGCCACCGAGCCTCTCACAGCCGGATCGATGGCCTTGGCCAATGTCAGCTCGAAGCGGTCACCGGAAAGCTGCTGGCCACCGAACAACAGCGAGACGGTACGGCTGGTCGTGGCGGACGGCACCTTGAATACCACCACCATGATCTCGCCGTCGATGTAGCCGTCCTTGGCGCTGGCTTCGGCGAAGGTGAAGTTGACGTTACCCTTGGCGGCGGCGTTGAGCTTGGCGCTGACCAGACTGGTGACGTCGGCGCGCACGTTGTAGAAGCCGGCGCCGTACCATTCCGGAACGGTGTTGACCAGCGCCTGGTTCCAGGTGATCGGCTTGCCGTCGAGGCTGATGTCGCCGTTGGCGATGGGTACCGGCGCATAGGAATAGAAGTCCGGATAGGTGGCGGCCATCACGTAGGCCTTGTCGACGACAGCGTCGGCGGTCGGCTTCTGGATGGTCACGACGTTGGAGCCGGTATTGCTACCGGCCGCGTCGGCCGACATCCTGTACTTGCCGTACTTCTCGTAGAAGACCTTGAGGCCCGCCGCCGATACCGGATCGGCATCGGTGCGAACGGTGGCACTGTGCTTGCCCGGCCCAGCGGCCGGAGCGCTGCCAGGCGTTTCCGCCAGAGCGGACGCCGTACTGCCGAGCAGCCCGAGGCTGGTGGCAACAAGCAGCGATTTCATGAATCTGGTTGTCATTTTAGCCCCCACTGTGCTTGGGAAACATGATCCCCTATGGATCACGCCCGTTACGCCTGGTGGCCGCCAAATCGAACCGGCATCATCGCTGCCAGCGACCCGCACCCTTGCTCAGCTCGGCGGCCTCATTCTGACTTGCACTCCTTCGTCCGGTGCGCCTCAATGCGCTCGCCGGTCCCGCGACCGAGCGTAACGACATGCGCTCCATTTCAGGCCCAGAGGCTTTTGCCCTCGGGCTCGCGGACCATTATAACTCAACATGGCCATTTCTAGAAATTTTCAGATACAAAAATAATGTTTTCTTTATGATTATTGCGTCGCCTTTGGTCCATGTTGCGTTAGACCAACACCACCCTTCTTGCGTGCAGCTCGAACATCGTGGGCAGGTCTGGCGCGTCAGGGCCTGACCGTTGCCACCACCATTGCAATCGGTCTGAACAATCGCCGCCGAGTTTGTGCCCAGACAAAGTTCGCCGGCGCGCCTGCCGTTAGGGTTCCTTCATCACCGCCCAACAAACGCGGCAGAACCATTTCTGCCCACCAGGAGGACACCCGATGTTTTGCTACCAGTGTGAACAGACCGCCCATGGCACCGGCTGCGCCAAGGTGGGCATCTGCGGCAAGTCGCCGATTGCCGCCGATCTGCAGGACGTGCTGGTTCACGCCGCCAAGCGCCTGGCCAGCCGCTACGCCGCCGTGCCGGCCGCCGACCGCCCGGCCGAGCTCGCCGCGCTGCTTGAGGATGCGCTCTTCGTCACGGTAACCAACGTCAACTTCGATCCCGCCTCGATCATCGCTCACATCCGTCGCATCGTCGCCGCCGCCGGCAGCTTCGCCGATGTCGCCGCCAATGCCGACGAAACGGCGCTGGTCGGCTGGGCGCACGCCTCGCAGATCGAGCCGCGCAAGGCGACCCTCGGCGCCGACGTCACCGGCCTGCAGGAACTGCTGCTCTACGGTCTCAAGGGCATGGCCGCCTATGCCCACCACGCTCGCCAGATGAATCGCACCGACCCGGTGGTCGATGCCTTCACCGTCGAGGCGCTGGCCAAGCTCGACGCCGGCGTGGCGGACGTCAACGAACTTATCGCCCTCAACCTCAAGTGCGGCGAAGTGACCGTCAACGTCCTCGCCCTGCTGGACAAGGCGCATTGCGACACTTTCGGCAAGCCGGAGCCGACGCCGGTGCTGATGGGCCACGTGCCGGGCAAGGCCATTCTGGTGTCCGGTCACGACATGGTCGACCTCAAGGCGCTGCTCGAGCAGACCGAGGGCAAGGGCATCAACATCTACACCCACGGTGAGATGCTGCCGGCCCACGGCTATCCCGAGCTCAAGAAGTTCAAGCACCTGGTCGGCCACTTCGGCGGCGCCTGGATGCTGCAGCAGCGCGAGTTCCCCAACTTCCCCGGCGCCATCCTGATGACGACGAACTGCCTGATGCAGCCGTTCGAATCCTATGAGGGCCGGCTGTTCACCCGCAACCTGGTGGCCTGGTCGGGTATCGCCCACATCGACAACCGCGACTTCTCCGACGTCATCGCCGCCGCGCTGGCCGCCCCCGGCTTCACCGACAGCGCCAAGACCGGCGAGCACACCGTCGGCTTCGGCCATGACGCCGTGCTCGGCGTCGCCGACAAGATCATTGACGCCGTCAAGGCCGGCGAGATCAAGCACTTCACGGTCATCGGCGGCTGTGACGGCTCGGAAGGCGATCGCTCGTACTACACCGATCTCGCCACCTCGCTGCCCAAGGACTGGGTGATCCTGACGCTCGGCTGCGGCAAGTACCGCGTGCTCGGCCACGACTACGGCACCGTCGCCGGCCTGCCGCGTCTGCTGGACATGGGCCAGTGCAACGACAGCTTCTCGGCCGTCAAGGTGGCGCTGGCGCTGGCCGATGCCTTCGGCTGCGGCATCAACGACCTGCCGCTGTCCATCGTGCTGAGCTGGTTCGAGCAGAAGGCGGTGTGCGTGCTGCTGGCGCTGCTCCACCTCAACGTCAAGAACGTCCGCATCGGACCGCGCCTGCCGGCCTTCCTGACGCCGGCCGTGCTCAAGGTGCTGGTCGACACCTTCGGCCTCAGCCCGGTGGGCGAGGTCGAGACCGACATCAAGGCCATGGCCAAGGTGGCCTGACGACACGACGAGGAGGGGTGACGGTCGGGCCCGCGAGGGCCCGGCCGGAGCCATTCAGTCGACGGGCTGCATCTGGTACTCCACCAGCACGAAACGCTTGTCGATCTGCTTGATGGTGGCGGCGAAGGTTGCCACCTTCTCGACGTCATCGCCGGCCTTGGCCCAGCTTTCGGGCTTGGCATGCGGGTCGATGGTGGCACCCGAGGGGGCCGAAAAGATGCTGCCGGTGGCGGCAAACAAGCCGCCGCCGAGTTCGCGGAGATCGCCGACCTGCGAGAAGACGTAGGCCTCGCCGTCGCCGATGGGCACGCTGTAGCTCGGTTGCCGGCCGGCTTCCAGCTTCTGGTCGAAGTAGCGCACCGTCACCTTGTCGACGAGCGCGGCCGAGGCGGCTCCGGTTTCGCCGGAGGCGCTGAGCTTCAGCTCATGGCGGGCGTTGATCAGGACGTGGCTGAGGGCGAAATCCAGCATGGCGGCATCCGAGAGATGGCCGGCGGCAAAGCTCTCAAGGCCCGTCTCGGAGAAGTTGCTGAAGAAGGTATCGAGTTGGCGGCGGCGTTCGGCATCAAGGCCGGCGGCCGTGGCGGTTCTCCCCGACAGCACGGCGGCGGTCGCGAGACCAGCCGTGGCGAGAAACGTTCGGCGCGAGCAGGCAGGCATGTCGGCTGTCCCTGAAACGGGCGGAACCCGTCATCCCGCCCTGCCCCACCGAGCCTATACCGAGCGGCTGATCGACGACAGCGAAACGGCCGCGCCGCCAGCCCGATACGTATTGGCCGTGATGCGACCAAGGGGTGAAATCTCTATATAACTTGGACGAAACACACAGGTTTTGATCGCCGACGCCATGCCCGACCCAATCGTTTCCGCCGCGCCCGACGCCTTCGACCGTGACGCCGTCAAGGCGCTGTTCGCCCTCCCCCGCGAGGAACTGTTCGCCCGCGCCGACGCCGTGCGCCAGCAGCACATGGGCGACGAGGTGTTCCTGCGCGGCATCGTCGAGTTCTCCAACATCTGCGCCAACGATTGCATCTATTGCGGCATCCGCAAGTCCAACAAGGGCGTCAGGCGCTACCACATCGAGGACGACGAGATCCTCGAGGTGGCCAAGCGCATGCAGGGCTGGCAGCAGACGACGATCGTGCTGCAGTCGGGCGAAGTGGCGACCGAGAAGGAAGACGCCCGCATCGCCGCCCTGATCGCCCGCATCAAGACCGAGACAACACTGGCCGTCACCGTGTCGGCCGGCAACCGCCGCCGCGAGGTCTACGCCCGCTGGCGCGAGGCCGGCATGGACCGCTATCTCTTGCGCTTCGAGACGTCGGACCGCGAGCTGTTCGCCTATCTCCATCCCGACTGCACGCTCGACGATCGCCTGCGCTGCCTGATGGACCTGCGTAGCCTCGGCGTGCAAGTGGGGTCGGGCTTCATGATCGGCGTGCCGGGTGAGACGCTGGACATTCTCGCCGACAACATTCTGCTCTGCCGCCGGCTCGACCTCGACATGATCGGCATCGGTCCGTTCATCGCCCATCCCGACACGCCCCTCGGCGGTCGGGCCAACGCCTATGCCGGCGATACCGACATGTTCTTCGCGGCCGTGGCGGCGCTGCGCATCGTCAATCCGCGGTCGCACATCCCGGCCACCACCGCCTTCGACGCGGTGTTTCCCAACGCCGGCCGCGACCTGGTGCTGCAGCGCGGCGCCAACGTCTTCATGCCCAACGCCACGCCCGGCCGCTTCCGCCGCAACTACATGCTCTATCCCGACAAGCCGTGCGTCGACGAGGACGACACCCAGTGCTCGGGCTGCGCGGCGGCGCGCGTCTGGTCGATCGGCCGCATGATCGGCGTGGGCCCGGGGCACTCGATCAAGACGCGCTGATCAGGCAAGACGCCAGACAAAGCATCCGGGAGACCTCGGTCCCCCGGTTTTTCTGTCGCGACCGAGACGCGTGGCGCCGGCGTCCGCCGACGCTCACCCGGCCTTGTTGGCCCGCTCGAAGGCGAGGCGCGCCGCCGGGAACGGCTCCAGCGAGCGGTTGAGCACGCCCTGGACGCGGCTGATGGCGACGCCGTAGTTGGTGATGGGCACGCCCTGACGCTCGGCCTGACGGATGCGCAACAGCACCTGCTTGCGATTGACCGTGCAGGCGCCGCACTGCACCACCAGCGCGTAAGGGCTGAGGTCCTCGGGGAAACTGCGGCCGGCCATGGTCTCGAATTCGATGTCGCCGCCGGCGTACTGGCGGAACCAGCGCGGAATCTTCACCCGGCCGATGTCGTCGGCCATGGAGTGATGGCTGCAGGCCTCGGCGATCAGCACCTTGTCGCCGGGCTTGAGGCGATCGATCCTGGCGGCGCCCTCGGCGAGACGGACGAGGTCGCCTTTGAAGCGGGCCATCAGGATGGAGAAGGTGGTGAGCGGCACGTCGGGCGGCGTATCGGCGGCCGCCTTGAGCACGATCTGGCTGTCGCAGACCACGAGATCGGGCTTGCGGGTGAAGCGGGTGAACACGTCGGCGAGCTCGCGCTCCTTGACGACGGTGCAGGTGGCATCGGCGTCGAGAATGTCGCGGATGGCCATCACCTGCGGCAGGATCAGCCGGCCCTTGGGCGCCGACAGATCGATGGGCACCACCAGGACGACGTGGCCGCCCGCCGGCACCAGATCGGCGAGGAGATGCGGCACCTCGAACAGGCTTTCCGGCGCCGCTTCGAGGATCGCCTCGCGCAGGCGCAGCGCGTCGGCCTTGACCGCCGTCGAGATCGAGACGAAGGGCACACCGCGCGCCGCCACCGTCGCCACGGCGTCGGCCGGCGGGGCGCCGAGGTCGGCCTTGTTGAAGACGACGAGATAAGGCGTCTCGCGTTCGGCCAGCGCCTCCATCAGCCCGATCTCGTCCTCGCCGATGGCGCCATCGGTGACGACGATGCCGATATCGGTGTGGTCGAGCGCCTTGAACGACTTGTCCTTGCGCATCTCGCCGAGCGCGCCGACGTCGTCGATGCCGGCGGTGTCGATGAACAGCACCGGCCCGATGGGGGCGAGCTCCATGGCCTTCTCCACCGGATCGGTGGTGGTGCCGGCAACGTCGGAGACGATGGACACGGCCTGGCCGATGACGGCGTTGACCAGCGACGACTTGCCGACGTTGCGGCGCCCGTAGACGCCGATGTGCAGGCGAAGGCCCTTGGGGGTCGAAAGCATGGTGTTGTCCTTGTCTATTTCGTCCCGAGCGCCGTCATGGCATTGGCCGACAGCAGGTGGGCGAGGTCGTCGGCCGAGATCAGCTGGCGTTCCAGCACGATCTCGATCACCGATCGGCCGGTGGACCGGGCGGCCAGCGCCACGGCGGTGGCCGTCTCGTAGCCGAGGCGCGGCAAGAGCGCCGTGACGACGGCGCGCGATTGTTCGACGGTGGCGCGACAGGCGGCGGCGTCGACGCTCAGCCCCTCGACGCAGCGGGTGCGGAACATCTGGCAGGCGGCGGTCATCAAGCTCAGCGAGCCGAGCAGTGCGTCGGCCAGCAGCGGCAGGAAGGCGTTGAGCTCGAGCTGGCCATTCTGGGCGGCGAGCGTCACCACCTGATCGTTGCCCATCACCTGCATCGCCGCCTGCCCCACCGCCTCGGGGATGACCGGATTGACCTTGCCCGGCATGATCGACGAACCGGCCTGCACCGCCGGCAGGGCGATCTCGCCAAGGCCGGCCTGCGGTCCGGACGACAGCAGGCGCAGATCGGACGAGATCTTGAACAGGTTGACGGCGTGGGCCTTGAGGATGCCCGACACCTCGACGAAGGCGTCGGCGTTTTGCGTGGCGTCGACGAGGTTCTCGGCCCGCGCCAGCCCGAGGCCGGTTACCTGGCGCAGGATGTCGGTGACCAGGAAGACGTAGTCGCGCGGCGCGGCAATGGCCGTGCCGATGGCCGTGCCGCCGAGATTGACGACGCGCAGCCGCTCCTCGCACTTGAAGACGCGCCAGCGATCGCGCGACAGCGCCTCGGCCCAGGCGGAAAACACGGCGCCGTAGGCGATGGGACAGGCGTCCTGCAGCTCGGTGCGGGCGATCTTGACGATGCCGGCGTAGGCCTGCTCCTTGGCCTGGAAGGCCACCTGCAGCGCGGCGATCTCTTTTTCGAGGCCGTGCAGCAGGCGGATGGCCGCCACCTTCAGCGCCGTCGGGAAGGTGTCGTTGGTCGACTGGTTGAGATTGACGTGGTCGTTGGGATGGACGCGGGCGTAGGTGCCGCGCCGGCCGCCGAGCCGTTCCTCGGCCCGGTTGGCGATCACCTCGTTGACGTTCATGTTGAGCGAGGTGCCGGCGCCGCCCTGCAGGGCATCGACGACGATCTCGCCGGCGAGCTCCCCCGAGGCGATGTCGTGGCCGGCGGCGATGATGGCGTCGGCGACCTCGGGCGCCAGCAGCCCGAGCTGCAGGTTGGCGCGGGCGGCGGCGATCTTGACGGCGGCGTAGGCGGCGATCAGCGCCGGGTGGGCCGGCCGGCCGGAGAGCGGGAAGTTCTCCAGCGCCCGCGCCGTGTGAATGCCCCACAGCACGTTGTCGGGAACGTCGCGTTCGCCGATGAGATCATGTTCGCGCCGCATGGCCGGTACCACCGCTGGTGACAACACGCACCGGCGTCTCAGCGGAAGACGTCGCGCTTGCCCTCGCGCACCTTGCGCATCATCGTCTGGGAATAACGGGCGATCTTCGGCTCCATGGACGCGACCTCGGCTTCCACCGCCTTCTCGCCGGCGGCCACCGTTTCGTCCGAACCGTAGTCGAGCATGTATTCCATGAACGAGGACAGGGCGTTGGGACCGCACATTTCACGGATGAGACCGGGTTTGGCAAGGTCCATGAAGTCCTGACCGGTGCGGCCCATGCGATAGCAGGCGGTGCAGAACGACGGCACGTGGCCGCAGGCGGCTACGTCGCGCACCACCTCGTCGAGGCTGCGATGGTCGCCACGGGCGAACTGCGCCGCCTGTTCCTCGGCCGGCGTGGCATAGCCGCCGGGGTTGGTGCGGCTGCCGCCGGAGATCTGGGAGACGCCGAGTTCCAGCGTGGCGCGGCGCATTTCCGGGCTTTCGCGCGTCGACATGATGATGCCGGTGTAGGGCACGGCGAGACGCAGGATGGCGACGATCTTCTTGAAGTCGAGGTCGGACACCGGCGACGGCGGATCGATGGACACGTCGGAGCCGACGGCCGGCTCCATGCGCGGCACCGAGATGGTGTGCGGGCCGACGCCAAAGGCGTCCTCGAGATGGGCGATGTGCTGCATGGTGGCCAGCATCTCGAAGCGCCAGTCGTGCAGGCCGAACAGTGGGCCGATGCCGACGTCGTCGATGCCGGCCGCCATGGCCCGGTCCATGACCGAGACGCGCCAGTCGAAGTCGGCCTTGGCGCCCGAGGGATGCATGGTCTCGTAGACCTTGCGGTTATAGGTTTCCTGGAACAGCTGGTAGGTGCCGATCTTGGCATCCTTGAGCTGCTTGAACTCATCGGTGGAGAGCGGGGCGACGTTGACGTTGATGCGGCGGATCTCGCCACGGCCGCGCTTGACCGAGTAGATGCGCTCGATGGCGTCGAGCAGGTACTGGAAGCCGGTCTTGGGGAAGGCTTCGCCGCCGATCAGCAGCAGGCGCTTGTGGCCCTGATCGATCAGCGCCGCCGTCTCGGCCTCGATCTCGTCCATGGTCAGGATCTTGCGATCGAGCTCGTGGTTGGAGCGACGGAAGGCGCAGTAGACGCACTCGTTGAGGCAGATGTTGGAGAAATAGAGCGGCGCGAACAGCACGATGCGCGGCCCGTAGATCTCGGTCTTGACCCGCCGGGCCGCCGCGAACATCTCTTCGAGCAGTTCGGCGTCCGTCACTCCGCACAACGCCGCCACGTCGGCTTCCGACAGGCCGACCAGCGTTTCGGCGCGGGCCAGAATCTCGCGCACCCGGCCAGGATCGTTGACTGCGTGGTTGGCCGCAATCGCAGCCTCAATGCCGGCTTCGTCGAGCCAGGTGACTTTCTCGGTGGTCATGGAATTTGCCTTTCGCGCCGTCCGCGCCCCGTGAGGCGCCGCTTGACCCTGACCCTGCCGAAAAAGCCGGCGAGATGAATTGCGGAAGATCAAACATAACTCGGTTAACTTGAAAACGGCGGAGATATTTTCAGTTTCTGCGCCTTGCAGCCCAGACGCCTACGCTCGACTACCGATGCGGCGGCGCCCGCATTCTATATGATTTGCATTCGCAACTTGGCCCGCCTAAGCCTTGCCCGACGCAGCGACTCCCGAGGCCGGTTCCCGACGCATGAGACTTTCCCGTACGCTTTCCTTCGCCGCCGTGTTCGCCGCGCTGATCGCGGTCTGGTGGGGTGCCGGGCGCGCCGGCTGGACCAACGCCTATCTGCTGCCCTCGCCCGCCGCCGTCATCGCCGCGCTCGCTGACCTCGGCCGGTCCGGCGTGCTTGGCCATCATGTCGCCGTCAGCCTCGGCCGCGTGCTGGCCGGCTTCGCGCTGTCGGTGGCGCTTGCCCTGCCGCTTGCCGTGGTGATGACGGCCAGCCGGACGGCGCGGGCCGTCATCGATCCGCCGCTCGAACTCCTGCGCCAGATTCCGCCCCTGGCGCTCATTCCGCTCCTGATGCTATGGCTCGGCATCGGCGAGGCACAGAAGCTCGGCATCATCGTGCTGGCCTCGTTCTTCCCGGTGTTTCTCGGCGTGCGCTCGGGCATCGAGCGGGTCGACAACCGTCTCCTCGAGGTCGGCAAGGTGATGCGCCTCGATCGCGCCGAGATGCTGACGCGCATCGTGCTGCCGTCGGCCCTGCCCTCGCTGGTGGTCGGATTGCGCATCAGTCTCGGCTACAGCTGGCGGGCGCTGGTCGGCGCCGAACTCGTCGCCTCGTCGGCCGGGCTCGGCTACATGATCGTCGACGCCGAAAACCTCGCCCGCACCGACATCGTCCTTGCCGGCATCCTGGTGATCGGCGCCATCGGCCTCCTCTCCGACCTGCTGCTCAAGCTGGCGGTGCAACGCTGCGCCCCCTGGCTCGGCGACCAGCTGGAGACGGCCCATGCTTGAGTTCAGCGACGTCAGCCGCCGCTACGACGTCGCCGGTGGCGCCGTCGTCGCCCTCGATAACGTATCGGCCGCGTTTCCACCGGGCAGTCTGACGACGGTGGTCGGGCGGTCGGGCTGCGGCAAGACGACGCTGCTGCGTCTCGCCGCCGGGCTTACCGAGCCGAGTGGCGGCAACGTGCAGCGGACGGCCGAACGCATCGGCGTGGTGTTTCAGGACGCCCGGCTGATGCCCTGGCTCGACGTCGCCGCCAACGTCGCCTTCGGTCTGAGGGGCCGGCTACCGCCGGCCGAGATCGACGCCCGCGTCGCGGCCATGCTGGCCTTGGTCGGGCTTGAGCGCTTCCACGCCGCCTATCCGGCCCAGCTTTCCGGCGGTATGGCGCAGCGCGTCGCCATCGCCCGGGCTCTGGTGATCGAGCCGGACCTCATGTTGCTCGACGAGCCGTTCGCCGCTCTCGATGCGTTCACCCGCCGCGTGCTGCAAGGCGAGCTCATCGCCCTCTGGCAACGCCGCCGGCCGACGGTGCTGCTGGTCACCCACGACGTCGAGGAAGCGGTGCTGATGGGCGAGACCATCATCGAGATGGAGGCCGGCCGCCTGGTCGGACGCCACGCCATCGCTCTGCCGTTTCCACGCGACCCCACCGATCCGGCCGTCGTCGGCCATCGCCGCGCCGTGCTCGACCGGCTGATCGCCGGTCCCCGCTTTCCCGTCGCCGCTTCTGGAGTGAAATCATGAAACCATTCGTCCGCCTTGCCGTTGCCCTCCTCGCCGTCGCGGCAACGCTGCCGGCGCTGGCCGCCGAACCGGCCGCGCTACGCGTCACCTACGTGACGGCGCCATTCAACGTGCCGTCGATCGTCATGGCCGAAAAGGGCTATCTCGCCGATGCGCTGGCGCCGGCCGGCATCAAGCTCGAGAGCCCGGAAATCACCTCGGGTGCCCAGCAGACCCAGGCGATCGCCGCCGGCGACATCGACATCGCCTCGGTGCTGGGTGGTGCCTCGGCCATCCTCGCCAAGGCCAACGGTGTCGATCTCAAGGTCATCGCCACCTACTCGCGCTCGCCCAAGGCGTTCTTCCTGATGACGCGGGCCGACGGCCCGGCCACGCTCGCCGACCTCAAGGGCAAGAAGATCGCCGGCCCCAAGGGCACGACGCTGCACCAGCTGCTGGCCGCCTCCCTCGCGTCGGCCGGACTCAGTCTCAACGACGTCGACTACATCAACATGGATCTGCCCTCGTCGCGCACGGCGCTTCTGGCCGGTCAGGTCGACGTGGCGACGCTGGCCGGCAACAATGCGGTGCTGGTCGAAAAGGCCGGCGGCAAGGTGCTGACCTCGGGCGACGGGTTGATCCGGCCGACGACGGTGATCGCCGCCTCGGGCGCCTTCATCAAGGCCCATCCCGACGTCATCAAGACCTACCTCGCCGCCCACCAGCAGGCGCTGGGCTTCATGGCCGAACATCAGGACGAAGCGCTGGAGATGGCGGCGAAGTCGCAGAAGATCGCGCTCGATGACGCCCGCGCCCAGCTGCCGCTCTATGATTTCGACCCCAAGATCACCGCCGCCGACATCGCCAATCTCGAAGGCGACCAGCGCTTCATGATCGACAACGGCATGCTGGCCAAGGACAAGGCCATCAACATCGGCGCCGACCTGATCGACGCCGCAGCGCTGAAATAAGCCGGCTTATCATCTTGAACAGAGCGGGCGGAACCGGCTGAAGCCGGTT